>NZ_JBEXFP010000012.1:0-147326 GCF_040606825.1 Micromonospora sp. NPDC005367
TCGCCAAGCTCGTGGCGGCGAGTCAGCGCAACTCCGCGTTCCGGGTGTACCTGCCGTCGGCAGCGATCGAGTCGGCGCCCGAGCTGGGCGGCGCGGCGGTCGCCGTCGTTGCGGGGCAGCGGTTCACGGCGGCCGGGTTCGCCGTCGACGTCGTGGGCGGGGCGCACGCCGAGATCTACGACGGTCTGCCCGGCTGCGCCAACCTCGGGTTCGTCGTCGACGGCACGGTCTACCACCCCGGCGACTCACTGTTCGTCCCACCGTCGCCGGTGGCGACGCTGCTCGTGCCGGCTGCCGCACCCTGGCTCAAGCTCTCCGAGGCGTTGGACTTCGTGCGGGCGGTACGGCCGAAGCGCGCGTTCCCATATCACGACGCCACGCTCAACGACCTCGGCCAGGAGCACTTCGACGGCTGGCTGGACTTCAAGGGCGGCACCGAGTACGCGCGCATCCCGGTCGGGGAGTCGGTGACGATCCCGTGAGGACGTATCTCAGCAACCGGCAATCCGCGCGTGTCTCGTGATCATTCATGATGATGATCCCGGTCCGCGTGATCAGGAGGGGCTGTTCGAGGCCGAGCCGGTCGAGCCAGAGCAGCCGCGAGCGTTCCTCCAGTCGCTGCACCTCGCAGAAGCTCGGCATGGTCGTCCCGAACCCGGCCCTCTTCAGACCGAACCCCGGCCCTCTTCAGAGAAGCCGCCGCGGCTCACTTCGCCGGGCAGCACAAGGGCTTCCAGTGATCACTTACCGACGTTCCTCATCCTCGTCGCAGATATCGGAGAACTCCCCGCTCCGTGGCCCTGCGGCGCGCCTCAAACGTCGGCGCTCGACGGAAGCAGGGAGATCAGCGACCGTACATTCATGCCGATCTTGTTCTAATTCATGGAGCCGCCGTGGGCCTTTTACAGGCCGGCAACCACGAGGCCGAGCGGGCACGAAACGCGATCGGGCAGGCCCCCCGACCAGCCGTTCAGGGCAGCAGCGCGCGGAGCCGGCCTATCCCGTCCAGCACGTCGGCGCGATGCCTGCCATCTTTCATCCACGCGGGCAAGCGCTCGACGAGGGTCTGGCCTCCCATGTCCCGGCCGCGCTCCCGCAATCGTGCGGACACGTACGCGTCCAGCAGGTCCAGATGTTCGGCGTTGTACGCCCAAAGCACCCGCCCTCGGCAGTCGACGGAAAGCCAGAGCGGCAGTTGAAAGTACGGGTCATTCGGGCCTGAGAAATCAGGAAGTGTCCGTGCGTTGTCGCCTGGGCGGCGAGGAGCATTCCAGACGTCAGTAAACGCGCATTCGAGGCAACTGAGCCGACGGCGCAGCCAGAAATGATGCCGGGAGTCGTCGGCCGAATCAGGATCGCGAAGGACCCAAGCCTGCCCGGCACATCGCGGACACCGCACGAGGATTGCTCCAGCGGCCAAGCCACCCAGCCGATATTTCGGGTCGCGAAAGTGTCCCGCGTTCCCGTTCTCGACTGCTGTCATCGATGAAACGGTACAGCCAAGCCGACCGACATCGCTCGTGAGTGTGCGACGACGGCTGGCCGCGCTGTCGTGCCTGGCCCGGGGCGAGTCCGGCCGCGCCTCGGCATGAGGCAACCAGGGCGGCTCGACCGGCGCCGGCGGATCGGTGTGGACCAACTGCTGACGGCTGGCGGCGCTGAGTGCCCAGCAGAGGTTGTAGTCGCGGCCGTCGCCACCGCGCTTCAACGGTGCATTTTGGATCGTTCGGTGTTACCGCCCATTTCCCGTCGCAGCGGCACAGCGCCGTCTAAACAAGCGCGGCACAGGCATCCGGGTGAGCAGCCGGTGACGCTACGGCCGGCAGCGCCGGAACCGATGCCTGGAAAGGCTCATTGACAAGCCGGGAGGGGGCCTGAAAGGGTCTCGCGTACATCAAGATTCATCCCACGTTTTTCTGGCTCTGACCATTCGGGGAGGTCACGGCGATGCGGAAGAAACCTCTTGCCCTGACACTTGGCATGTCACTGGTCCTGTCCGTCGGTGTAGCGGGTAACGGTCCCGCGCTCGCCGCCGGCCGCGGCCTCGCAGCGGGCGAGATCGGCCTCGGCGAGGATCGCTTTCAGCCGAGTACCACCTACGACCTGTCGGTGACCGGCGACGAGCGGGACGCGATCCACGCGGAAGTCGAGGCGTTGGCCGGACGTGTCAACAGCGCGCGGGTGGGCGACGGAACCTACGACCCGCTCAGTCTGATCGGCGCGATGCTGGACGGGTCCAGCTACGACTCGATCTCCCGGGGCGGCACGGCTGCGACGTCGTACCCCTTCCCGGTCAGCAACACCGCGGCCAACCAGAACGAGTACGACCGCAAGGTCGCCAAGCTCGCCTGGGTGGTCAAGCTGGCCAAGGACCTGGGCTTCCCGGTGGTGGTCCAGCGCCAGCCCGACAAGTACGTCTACGTGGAGATCGGCGATCCGGACGCCCCGGAGATGGTCATGGCGTTGAGTCACCTCGACTCGCCGACCGCCTCCGTTTCGCCGGCTCAGCTGGCGCGCTGGCGGGACGCCGACGGCAACTTCGGTACTCCTGGTGCGTACCACTCGCCCTATGTCAAGGACGGCTGGATCTACGGGGCAGGACTTCAGGACGACAGCGGTCCGACGCTGGCAACGCTGCTCGCGGCCAAGGCGCTGCTCGAGGCGGGCCTGCCCCTCGACCGGCGGATCCGCATCGTGATGGGGATCTATGAGGACGGCGGTCCCGGCACGCCCTCGGCGGCGAACACCGCCACCTTCCAGTCCATCCCGTACAACTCGAACCCGAGTTTCTACGACAACTGGGCCTACAAGAACCTCAACCGCGAGGATATGCCGATCGCGGGCTACACCTCCGACTCGCGGTTCCCGGTCATCGTCGGCAATTCCGGATCGGTGACCCCGTCGGTGTCGATGGACTTGTCGGCGGACAGCACGAAGCCCTTCCGGCTAACGGACGCCAAGGCCGGCGTCACCCTGCGGGAAGGCGACCCGACGCTCAAGGACATCGCGTACGGCAGCACCACGCAGATCGCTTCCCGGGCGATCTTCACCCTCGACGTCGCGGGGGCCGGCTCCACCGAGCGCGACCGATTCGTCTCGGCGATCACCGCCGCCGCGACCACGAAGGGCTGGCTCCCGGCCGCTCCGGGCACCACCCCCAAGGTGCAGACCACGATCACCGGTGACTCGCTCACGCTGGAGATCAACACCGATGTGGCGATGGAGATGCCGACCCCGCAGTACGGCAAGAACGCCGTCGTGTGGGGGATGTTCCTCCTCTCCCAGGGACTTGGCGCACTGGGTGGCACGGCCGCCGACCTGCAGTTGAAGACGGCCGCCGACGGAATCGCCGACCTGTTCTTCCGCGACGGGGTCGAAGGTGAGGCCTACATCGGCAAGTACATGGGCATCCCGGCGAACCTGTTGCGTAACCCGAGCAACGGCACCCCGAACCTGACCTTCGCCCTCATGGGCGGCATCAATTCGGAGACGCCGACGAGCTTCTACACGGCCTCCTCCGGCAGCCTCAGCATCCCGATGTACGTGCGCAGCATGCACGTCACCGCGGCTGACTCCAGCGAGGCGACGCAGGCCGTCACGGCCGCCTTCGAGGCGAAGGGGTTCAGCATCGGCAGCCTCGGCGCGCCCGTCGGCGCCGGACTGTACGTCACGCACGACAACCCGCTGACGGCTCTCCAGTTCGGGAGCTACCAGGCCTCGATCAACTGCAACACCGAAGAGTTCGCGGATCCGTACGCCCTCAGGGACGTGGTGTATCCGCAGGGCACGACCGGCGGCACCCTGGCGAGCAGCTTCCGCAACAAGATGACCGCCTTCGGCGCGGTGATCCCGGGTAACGAGCGCTGGTGGCACACCGCCAACGAGCGGATGAACGTCGACTCTGCGGTGCAGATGACCAAGATCATGGCCGATGGCATGCTGGAGATGGCCCGCTACTCCGGCCCCGCCGGTGCCAAGTTCATGTGGGCGGACATCCCGGGGCTGAACTCCGACCGGGCGGACCTCGACCTGCTCGACGCCACGATCGGCACCTACAAGGACGCCTCGGCCGCTGTCGACAAGAGCCAGCTGGGCAACCAGGCCCTGCTCGGCGCCACCTCGTTCAACATCCCGATGTGGAACGGGCGCGGCAACTCGACGCCGACCGCCTCCGCCTACGAGCTGGGGCACGCCCCGGGCGGCGTCTACCTGCCTCTGACCGACCCTGAATACCTGAGCAGCACGTACGTGGCGCCGATGCGGCTGGAGTTCAAGGTCGACCGCCCCGAACACATGTCGGACGCGGCCTGGGCGAAGTTCGTGGCCGGCGGCTACGGGGACTTCCAGTTCAACATCCTCGTCGGCGACAAGGTTGTGCCGCTGGCCGTTCCCGCAGGGCAGAGCGCGGACAAGTACTTCTCCTCGCGCACCTCGGCCACCAACCCCGACGCCATCTACCTGTCGGTCAACCTCGCGATCACCGATGCCGCGTACACCGGGGTGAAGCCAGTGATCGCGGATTCCAAGACGGACCTGTACACGGTCAACCCGGACTACCTGGCCTCGAACTCGGATCCGTTCCCGGAGCGTGGAGCCGTCGAGCAGCGGGGCTTCTTCCTGTTCGGTGACGGGCAGAAGAACGCCGAGTTCTCTTCGCCCGACGCGGTCTACGTGACGGTCGCCAACGCGGTCGTCGACGCCAAGCCGTCGGCGGTGATGAAGAAGCTGAAGGGCAACGACAACGAGTTGACCGTCACGGTGACGCAGACCCACGTCGACGGCAGCGAGTCGGCTCAGACGGCCACGTTCACCATCAACAACAACGCCGCCGGCACTTACACCGTCGGCGACTACAAGGTGTACGTCGACACCAAGGGCAACACCCAGGTGCGGTCGATCCACATCGTCTGACCCCTGCCAACCGGAAGTTCAACGCGCACGAAAGGGCATGGAGCGCCCGGCGGTTCACTGCCGGCCTCCGTGCGGCGCGTCGTTCAGTAGAGGCCGCCCCGGCATTGTGCCGGGGCGGCCTCGGCCGTCGAGACGCACTCGTCAGCGTTCCGCGAGCCCCGGCGTGCCCGCGTGCCCATCGGGATAGGCAGGCCCGTCGGGACCGGTTGGCCAGCGCTCAAGCTCTCCGGGGTCGACGGCCCACATCCCCATCGATGACCCACACTGGGCGGATGCCGCAGCAGGATGTCACCGATGACATGGTCACCTGGTCGAGCGCCCGGATGCGCCGATGGATGAGCGCGTTGAGCGAGGACGCGGCCCCGCGGTCGGTCAACTGGTAGCTCCGGATTCGATGGGTCGCCCAGCTGAACGTCTACGAACGAAACTTGACGGCAGAGGCACGCCGGGAATGGGGCGAGGACTGGGACCGGTCCGCGCTGCTCCGAAACGTCCTGGCCGCGGTGACACTGACGCCGGCCCGGGCAGCCGAGCTGGCCGAGCGTTGGCGGACACTGGCGGCCGAGCAGATCCTGCTGCTTCGCCGGCACAAGCACCTCGTTCGGCCGCTTGCGGCGCTCGTCGATCAGTTGCCTGCCGGACCCGACACCGAGCGCGTCCGCACCTGGCTGGCGATGTTGCCGAAGCTGCCCTAAGACTTCGGCGGCCGTGCTTGCTGCACCGTCCCGTCACGGCAGGGGTGTCAGGTGGTTGGCGGGAAGCCCTGTGAGATTCGCTCGTCGCGCCGGGGCAACCGATCGGTCATCCATCGAGTCGCGGTGAGCCGAGTTCCTTCCGCAGTTGCCAGACCAGGTTCTGGAAGGCCGTCTCCGCGGCGTCCTCCTGAGCCTCGTCGGACTCCGGGCCCAGGCGGTAGAGGGCCCTGGCGACGTCGTTCGCCAGCGTCACCGTCCGAGCGCCGCACAGCAGGCTGAGAGTCGAGCGAGCGCTCTGCATCCGGTTCCGCCACTCTCGTCGGTCGTCCTCGTCCATGCCCAGCTCGCCGACCTTCCGATACTGGTTCAGCAGGTACCGCGTGCTGGTGACGTAGTCGACCGCACCGCGAAGCTTCTGGTCACGGAGCCAGTGCCGACGCTCGCGTTGAGCCTGAAGCCAGGCGCCGATGGCTACGACGACGAGGCTGGCGAGGGCGCCGAAGCCCGCCGCAGCAAGGTTCCCCATGGCGGTGGACAGTACGAAATTGTCGGTGTCACGGCTAGACCATTCGGGTGGCCAGCTCGCGGATCAAGAACGGTGCGCGGAGCGTTGGTGCTTTTGCTCGTCCGGGTAACCGGGCGGTCTGCGGTGTGACGGTTCAGGCCGAGGTGCCGTGGACGTGCGAGACCTTGCCACGATGCACTCGCCCTGCCGCAACCGCGGCAGCAGGCCCTACCCTGCTACGGGTGAGCCTGCCCCTGCCTGCCGGTGAATACCGGGCGTACCTCTTCGACTGCGACGGAACCATCATCGACTCGATGCCACTGCACTACCTCGCCTGGCAGCAGGCCTTGGCGGAGTGGGGCTGCGAGTTCCCGGAGGACCTCTTCTACGCGTGGGGTGGTCGTCCGGTCGCCGACATCATCGTGGACCTCAACGAGCGGCACGGTCTCGCCATGCCGGTGGCGACCGTCGCCGAACGTCGGGAGGACCTCTACCGGCAGTTCCTGCCGAAGCTCACCGCTGTGCCCGAAGTCCTCGAACACATCGTCGGGACCCATCGGCGTGTTCCGTTCGCGGTGGTCTCCGGCAGTACCCGTGAGTCCGTCACCGCGTCCCTCGGCACGCTCGGTCTGCTCGACAAGTTCGACGTGCTGGTGTGTGCCGGCGACTACGCGCGGGCGAAGCCGGACCCGGAGGCGTTCCTGCGGGCGGCCGAGCTGCTCGGTGTCGCTCCGCAGGACTGCCTGGTCTTCGAGGACACCGACATGGGCATCCAGGCCGCGACCGCGGCCGGCATGGCGTCGGTACGGGTACCGCAACCGCGGAAGCGCTAAGCAGTCGTAGGCCGTCGACGCGAGGGCTGCGTCGGTGACGGTCGGCCGTCGGGTGCGAGGGGTGCTCAGGCGAGCGGGACGGTGGTCGCGGTGAAGCGGTCGGGACGCACGATCGTCAGCTGCCCCTTGCCGAACCCGTCCACGTCGGCGAAGACGGCGTCGTGCGCGGTGAGCCACGCCCGGGTCTCGGGGTCGAGAGTGCCGGCCCCGCCGCGGATCACGCCCCACCGGTTGCCCAGCAACTCGTCGACGGTAGTCCGCCGGCCGTCGACGACGAGCGGGCTGTCGGGCAGTTGCCGGGTGCCGTCGGGGAGGCGTTCCGGTGCCCCGGCGGCCTTGCCCACGCGCGCGTCGAGCCCGGGGAGCAGCCCGACGGTCCGGACGAACCGCCGCAGCGCGGCTGCCGCGAGACGGTTGCGGCCGAGTACGACTCGACCGGTGAGCAGCGCGCTGCGGGTCATCCGTGCCACGGCCGGCCGCCGCTCGCGCTCGTAGCGGTCGAGGTCGCCGGGCGCGTCGGCCAGCAGCCAGGACAGGGTCGCGACGTCGCGGAGGCCGGCGCCGAGGCCCTGACCGGTGAACGGCGGCATCGAGTGCGCGGCGTCGCCGGCGAGGAGCACCCGGCCGCGGCGCCACGTCGAGGCCGTACGAGCGTGGAACGTGAACACCGCGGCTCGCTCGATCCGCAGCGCCGCGGGATCGATCCATGGACGGATCAGGTCCTCGGCCCGCATCACCATGCCGGCCGGGTCCTCGCCGGGCAGCAGCCTCCACTCCCACCTCCGTGCGCCGGGCCGCTCGAACGCCACCATCGGCCGGGCCGGGTCGAGCACGTAGGAGAACGTCGGCTCACCGCTGCCGGGCTCGTCGGTGCGGGCGTCGACGACCAGCCACGGCTCCGGGTAACTGACGCCGTCGTAGGAAGCCCCGATCAGGCCGCGTACGGTGCCCGGCGCACCGTCACAGCCGACCAGCCAGGAGGCGGTCAACGTCGAGCCGTCGTCGAGCGTGACGGTGACGACGTGGTCCGACTGCGTCAGCGCGGTCACCGACCGGCCGGCGCGCAGGTGCACGGTGGGCATCCGCGCCAACCGGTCCCGTAGCGCCCGCTCGAGGCGCGGCTGGTCGAGCATGACGCCGGCCGGCACATCGTCCGGCAGCCGAAGCGTCAGCAACGGGCGGCGGTCCTTGTCGAGCAGTCGCGAGCGGCGCAACGGCGTCGCCCATTCGTCCCAGCCGTCCAGGCCTTCGATGCGGCGGAGGATCCGCTGCACGTGCGAATCGAGGACCGCCGCTCGCGGATGGGCGTGCTGCCCGGACCTGGCGTCGGACGCCGGGTCCACGACGACGACCCGGACGCCACGATCGCCGAGCAGCGCGGCGAGGGCTGCTCCGACCGGTCCGCATCCGGCAATCGCCACATCCGCGTCCACAAATCGAATCTCCCCGCCTGGGCCCGCTTGGGCAAGGCCAGGGTCCGGAGACCGACCGGAAATCGGGTACGAGTCTCCGATGCGCGGCCGGCACCGGCCGGGCGGCCACCGGTTGGCGCGACGGCACCGAGCGCGTGCCGCGCAGGGCCCGCTCGGTGCCCGGGAGCG
This sequence comes from Micromonospora sp. NPDC005367, assembly GCF_040606825.1. Classification (NCBI taxonomy): domain Bacteria; kingdom Bacillati; phylum Actinomycetota; class Actinomycetes; order Micromonosporales; family Micromonosporaceae; genus Micromonospora; species Micromonospora sp. NPDC005367. The sequence goes on from NZ_JBEXFP010000012.1 coordinate 8,546, forward strand.
GCCGCGACCCCGTAGTCGCACATTCGCATCTCTGGGACGCTCCCGTGTGGTACGACTGCCGGTAGCCGGAACCGGTAGAAACGGGCGAGCGATGACGAGTGGGGTACCCGCACTGCTGCGCCGACCGGAGGAACCACGCGCGACATTCCTGGAGCTCTTCTTCGACCTGGTGTTCGTCTTCGCGCTCGCGGCGCTCTCCACCGGGCTGCTCAAGAACCTGAGCTGGTACGGCGCCTTTCAGACGCTGGTGCTGCTGCTGGCCCTGTGGGGGGTCTGGACCGCGACGGCGGGGCTCACCGACCGGATGAATCCGCAGCGACCGCTGGTGCAGCTGCTGGTCCTCGCAACCATGTTCGGCACGCTGCTGATGGCTGCCGCGGCGCCGGAGGCGTTCAACGACCGAGGACTCTTCTTCGCGGTGACGTTGGTCGTCACGCAGACCGGTGGCAGCGTCATCGCGGCGTTCGCGCTGCGCAGTCACGAGGCTTGGCGCGCCTTCGCGCGGGTACTGTTCTGGCACTGTGTGTCCGCGGTGCCGTGGATCGCCGGCGCGGTCACGTACGGCGTGGCGCGCAGCGTGCTGTGGGCGCTGGCGGTGGTGGTGGCGAACACGGCAGTCGCTCTGGGCCTACCGACACCCTGGTTGGGGCGCGCGTACATGCGACCCGAATTCGCCATCTCCGGCGAGCACGTGGCCGAACGCTACCGGCAGCTCTTCATCATCGGGCTCGGCGAACTCGTCCTGGTCACCGGGCTGACCGTCAGCGGCAGCGGATTCGGGCTGGCCCGGATCGCCGCGGTCGTGGTGGCCTTCGCCACCACGGCACTGCTGTGGCGGATCTACATCCACCGTGCCGGGGGCCTGCTGGCGGTGGCGCTCGCCGCCGCGACCGACCCGGTCCGGGCCAGCATCCTGGCGCTGAACGCCCACCTGGTGATGCTCGCCGGCCTCGTGCCGAGCGCCATCGCCGTCGAGCTCGTCATCGACCACCCGGTCGGGCACACGCAGCCGGCCTGGATCGCCGTCATCCTCGGCGGGCCTGGGCTGTTCCTCGTCGGACGGAGCATGTTCGAGTACGCGGTGTTCGACCGAGTATCCGGAGATCGAGTGGTCGGGTTGATCCTGCTGGCCGTCGGCTCACCGGTGATGTTCTTCCTGCCGCCGCTGGCGGTCGCCGTCGTACCTGCGCTCGTGCTGGCCTGGATCGCGGTGTCCGACGCGATGCGTGCCCGCGGACGCCCACCGGAGTCGGCGGCACCACCCGGCTAGGCGGCGCGTCAGAGGAACTTGTACATGTCCGCGGAGGCGTCTGCGGTCTCGCCTGCGGGTGGCGCGGTCGCCGTCACCTTCTCCCCGAAGTCGCTCATCCGCAGCTCGGTGACGAGATCTCCGAGGCTCTTCGTGGCGATCGTGTAGGAGAGGGCGGTGACCCGGCCCTCGACGTCGACCGTCGTCTCGAACGGGATCGCCTTCGGGTCCTTCGCCAGCTTGGCGGTCGACTCGAGGCCCTCGCGCATTCCACCGTCGTCGCTCGCGGCCTGCACGGCCTTCTCCAGGTCCGCAGTGCCCTTGTAGCTGCCCTCGCCCACCTTCTCGGCGGTCACGATGCCGCCGACCAGGCCGGTCTGCGACCGCAGGTCGAAGGACTGGCGCAGCGGGCTCTCCGGCCTGAGCTTCGTGAGGTCGATCTTCATCCAGGGTTTGTCGCTGCCGAACGATTCCGACTTGATGTAGGCGGCGTCGCCGATCAGCCGGGCCTCCATCTCCTCGGGTGCCGTGGTGACGACCGTGAGCACCCTGGCTGCCGGGTCCATCTTGCCGGTGAGTTCCATCGCCGCCTGGCCGATCTTCACCGAGGCGTCCATGGTGACCGTGCCGGAGAGGCTGCGACCCATGCCCTCCTTGATGGTGGTGACCGGGTCGGCCGCGGACGTGGCGCGCCCGGGCGAGCCGGTGGGGCTGCCGGAGCCGGTGCCGCAGCCGGCTACGAGCACGGCGAGGGCGATCGAAACGACAGGGATCATTCGACGCATGGGCATGACCCTATCCGTGACCACTGCCGTTGTCCGGCCGAAGGGCGTTCAGTGTCGTCTATTTCTCCGAGGGGCCCTAGGCGCCGTCGGGCGTCAGGCGTAGAGCTTCTTCAGATAGTCCGGACCGTAGTGGCGCTCCAGGTCAGCCATGTCCTTCTCCGGAGCCTCCAGCTCCTTGACCAGGCGGGCCCGGGAGGGCAGTACGTCCGGCCGCCAGCTCTCCGGCTTCCACAGCGCCGAGCGCAGGAAGGACTTCGGGCAGTGGTAGAAGATCTGCTCGACCTGCACCAGCACGGCGAGGACGGGACGGTGGCCCTTGACGGTCATCTCCGCGAACCAGGGCGCGTCGCGGACCAGCCGGGCGCGTCCGTTGATCCGCAGCGTGTCGGCCCGACCGGGGATCATGAAGAGCAGCCCGACGTGCGGGTTCTCCAGAATGTTGCGGTAGCCGTCCGCCCGCCGGTTGCCCGGCCGCTCCGGCAGCGCGATCGTCGTGTCGTCGAGCACCAACGCGAAGCCCGGCGGGTCACCCTTCGGCGAGACGTCGCAGCTGCCGTCCGCCCCGGCGGTCGCGACCAGGCAGAACGGTGATGCGGCCAGCCACTGCCGGTCCAGCTCGTGCAGCCGGGTGCGTTCCTTGTCGGCGGCGTGTTCGGTAGGCGTGCCCAGCAGCTCGCGCAGCTCCTCCGCCGAAGTGATCTCCACCGTCACGTGTTCCTCCCCGGGCCGAACGTGTAGGCGGAGCCGCCGCGCCGCGACTCGTGCCGGACAGCGTACGACCGGTCGTCCCGAGGTTTGCCGACACTGCCCGGGGGTACCGCCTCACGCAACGCGCGGACCGACCGGAGGGAGGCGACGGCATGAGCGAGCGGAGCGAGCGAATCATCGGGCGCAGTGTGGTTGAGCCTCAGGCCGTGGCCGACCGGAGGGAGGCGACGGCATGAGCGATCAGGGTGGCGGGTTCGGCCGCTGGCGCGGCCGGCAGCAGGGCTGGGACCCGATGGGTGAACTCCAGTCGCTCCGCTCCGAGCTGCGCCGGCTGGTCAGCGGCCGGTCCGGTCCGCCGGAGGTGGAGCTGACCGAGGTGCCCGACGGCTGGGAGGTCATCGTCCGGCTGCCCGGGGTGGCGCCCGAGGAGGTGGCCGTCGAACTGGACGACCGCGAGCTGTGCGTACGGGCGCGCTCCGAGGCCGAGGTCAACGCCGACCAGGGCATACCCGGCGGCTTCGAGACCCGCGGCTTCGAGTACCGCGTCGAACTGCCGATCCGCGTCGACCCGGACGCCATCGACGCGGTGATGGACCACGGACTGCTCCGGGTCCACCTGCCGCGCGCCGCCCGGCCCGCCCCGCGCACCATCACCGTCGGCCGCGCCGGGCCGCGTACCGGCTCGCTCGGCAGCCGTACGCCGGCACCGGGTGATCCGGCCGCGGACCGGGAGCTGCACCGCCCGGACACCGCCGTCGGCGAGATCGACCGGCCGTAGCGGGCCCGGTGGTCGCCCCGTCCCTGCTCGGCCCGGTCGCCGAGCGTGTACCCGAGGTCGAACGGATCGCCGTGCTGCGCGCCAACGCGCTCGGCGACTTCATCTTCGTGCTGCCGGCGTTGGACGCGTTGCGGGCCGCGTACCCCCGGGCGGAGATCGTGCTGCTCGGTGCGCCCTGGCACGCGAAGCTCTGGCGCGACCGGCCCGGCCCGGTGGACCGGGTGCTGGTGGTGCCGTCCGCGAACGGGATCCGTGATCCGGAGCCGGACGAACAGCCGGCGGCGACCGACGAATTCCTGGCCGCGGTGCGGGCGGAACGCTTCGACCTGGCGTTGCAGATGCACGGTGGCGGTGCCAACTCCAACCCGCTGATCACGGCGCTCGACGCCCGGGTCACGGCCGGGCTGCGCGCCGAGAACGCGCCGCCGCTGGACCGCTGGATCCGGTACGTCTACTACCAGCACGAGGTGATCCGCTACCTGGAAGTGGCGGCCCTCGTCGGCGCAACGGCCACGACGATCGTGCCCACGCTGACGGTCACCGGGGCGGACCGGAACGAGGCGGCCGGAGTGCTCGGCCCGGCCCGGCAGCCCCGGGTGGCGCTGCATCCGGGCGCCACCGACACCCGGCGGCGCTGGCCCGCCGAACGCTTCGCCGAGGTGGCCCGGGACCTGGTCGACGTGGGGTACGAGGTGCTGGTCACCGGCACGCCGGCGGAGCGGGAGGTGGTGGATCGGGTGGTCGCGGCGGCCGACGCGCCGGTCCGGCCGCAGGTCGGCACGCTCAGCCTCGGCGGGCTGGCCGGCTGCTACGCGGACTGCGCGCTGGTGATCTCCAACGACACCGGGCCGCTGCACCTGGCTGCGGCGGTCGGCACCCCGACGGTCGGCATCTTCTGGGTCGGCAACCTCATCAACACCGCGACGCCGCTGCGCGGCCGGCACCGGCCGATCATCTCGTGGACGGTGCGCTGCCCGGTCTGCGGCGTGGACTGCACGACCGACATCTACCCGCACCGCCCCGGGGAGGACGGGTGCCCGCACCGGGACTCGTTCGTGACCGATGTGCCGGTGGCCGAGGTGCTCGAGGCCGCCCACGAACTGCTCCGGTAGGCGGGGACGCTCGCTCAGGCCGGCTGCGCGGCGTCATCGTCGGCGAGGACGACCTCCCACGCCTCGACGTCCCGCTCCGTGACGGTGGTCGGCGACTCCAGGTGGTACGCCCCGCTGGGCAGCACTCCCGCGCCTCCATGGCGGGCGAGGACGGCGAGTTGGGCGGCGACGTCCTCGCCCTGGTGTTTCTCCTGCACCCTGCGCCAGAAGTCGAAGCCGCCCGAGTCGACCAGCTTCGCCCGGTCGTACAGGACGCAGCCGCCGATCCAGGAGACCTTGTACGCGCGCCAGGCGTCGGGCGGCAGCTCCAGCTTCTCCGTGACGTGCAGCAGGTTCGCCGCCGAGTGGATCTGCGCCCGCTCCCACTCGGGTGTGCCCGGGCGGATCCGCTCCGGCACCGGCGTGGTCGCCCACTGCTCGTAGTGCCCGTGGGTCTCCGGCCGTACGTCGTCGACGTAGGACAGACCGTGCACGGCGTTGCCCACGAACCCGCAGCCCAGCTCGGCGAGCGCGGTCACCAGCCGGTGCAGCGTCCCCGGTTCCAGCCAGACGTCGTCGTCCAGGCAGAGCACGTACCGGGCGGCCGAGGCGGCCAGCAGGTAGGCCCGGTGCTCGGCCAGCCCGCGGCGGGGCAGCCGCCGGGTGAGCAGTACCGGGTGACCCCGGTGCCGCAGCGCCCGCACCATGGTGGCGGCCGCCGGGTGGGCGTACGCCGGTTCCCCGTCGGACTGGTCGCTCACCACCACCCCGAACCCGGGCACCCCGTCCTGGGCCGCCAGCCCGGAGAGGGTGACCGCCAGCTCGGCGGGGCGGTTGCGGGTCGGGATCAGCACGTCGACCACCCGGTCGGCGCGGAACCGCTCCGGGGTGCCCGGATCGAGTGGCCGGTTCACGACGGCTTGCTGGACATCGACGGGTCGACCTCCCGCTCCTGGCTGTGCGTACGGATCCGCTCGATGATCTGCGACGTGGAGCGGTCCGGGACGTAGCCGAGGGTGCGGACCTGCCCGCCCAGCCGGCGGACCAGTGGCGCCTCCGGCACCATCTCCGGCGGGTAGTCGCCGCCCTTGACGTACACGTCGGGGCGGACGACCTCGATCAGCGAGGCCGGTGAGTCCTCCTCGAAGACCACCACGTGGTCGACGCAGGAGAGGGCGGCGAGCAACGCGGCCCGGTCCTCGACCGGGTTCACCGGGCGGTCCGCCCCCTTGAGCCGCCGCACGCTCTCGTCGGAGTTCACCGCCACGATCAGCAGATCACCAAGGGTGCGGGCCTGTTCCAGATAGCGAACGTGGCCTCGGTGCAGTACGTCGAAGCAGCCGTTGGTGAAGACGACCGACCGGCCGCCGTCGCGTTGTGCCTCCACGATGGCCGCCAGCTCGTCCGCGTCGACCACCACCGGACGCCCGGGGTCCTGCACCGGCTGGTCGAGCGCGGCGAGCAGATCGTTGCGGCGGCAGACGCACGTCCCGGTGTCCGAGACGGTGATGGTGGCGGTGAGCTGAGCGAGCTGGGCGGCGGTCGACAGCGGCGCGCCGGCGGCCAGGGCGAGCGTCATCGCCGCCAGGTACGCGTCGCCGGCCCCGACCGCGTGGCTGGCCGGCACCGGCGTGCTGTGGCTGCGCCGCCGCTCGCCGTCGGCCGCACCGACCACCGCGCCCTCGGTGTCCAGGGTCACCGCCACCACGTCCGCGCCGGTGTGCGCGTGGAGTTCGGCGAGGCGTGACTCGGCCAGCATCGCCCGATCGACGCCGTCGCCGGCCGCCGCGTTCACCGTCACTCCGGTGGCGGTCACGCTGAGCCCGTCGCCGGTCATCGCCACCCGGCTCTCACCCGGTGTCGGCTCGCCGGTGGGGCCGGTCCGGTCGATCCGGGCCGTACGGCTCGTCACGTCCGGATCCGCGGCCGTCGGCTCGGGACCGGCCGGGCCGGAGTTCGTCCGGACCGCCGCGCCGTCGCCCCGGGGTTCCTCCGCCTTGGGCGTACGGTCACCCGGCGCGGCACCGACGATCAGCTCGGACGGACCGTCGGCCGGATCGCCGTCCGGGTGGTCGAGGTGCAGCTCGGGGCCGGCGCCGCGCCGGGCCGCCCGAGCCAGCAGGCGGGTCGCTTCGGCGAAGCTGGGGGTCACGACGGTCGGGGCGAGGCCGCGCCAGTCAGCGAGGTCGTGCGCGTCCAGTGCGACGGTGGCGAACCGCTCCCGGTTGGCGACCAGCCAGGCGCGCACCGGCGTGGATAGTGCGCCGAGCCCGTAGTCGCAGACCACCAGGGTGGGAGCCTCCCCGCCCGCGACGGCGCGCAGCTCCTCCGTGGCGCAGTCCAGGGCGGTGAGCAGCCGCTGCACCCCGTCCGGGTCCAGCGCGTCGTCCGGCTCGCCGGAGTCCTCGCGGAGCAGGATCTGGTTCCCCGCCAGCATCCTCCGCTTCAAGGGTGTCGGCCGGCCGGGCTGGTTGACCGTACGGTCCCAGACTCCCGCCCGGTCCAGGCAGTCGTGCAGTTCGTCGCCGGCCACGTCGGCGCCGACCGGGGCCACCAGTACCGCGCGGCCGCCGAGCGCGGCGACGTTCACCGCGGTGTTCGCCGCTCCGCCCGCCGCGGAGATCCGGCGGCGGAGGGTGAGCACCGGTGCGGGCGCCTCCCGGCAGAGCCGGTCGGACTCCGCGAACCGCCACTCGTCGAGCATGGCGTCACCGATCACCAGGACCGGGCGTCCCTGCCAGCTTTCCACGACGCTGGCGAGCCGCCGCTGTTCCGCTGCTGCTCCTGCCATGTCGCTCGGGATCCCCCCGGCCCGAGGGGTCAAACCAGGTCGCCGTCGCAGCGCCCACCATGGCGAGGGTTTCGCACCTGGTGTCCCGGGAACGATCCGTAGGTACCCCTCGGAAAGGAGATGCAACGAGATGTCAGCGATGACACTTCAGGGCAAGCGGATCGCCTTCCTGGCCGCCGACGGGGTGGAGGAGGTCGAGTACGTACAGCCCCGTGAGGCGGTGGAGAAGGCGGGCGCGACGGCCGAGTTGGTCTCGCTCAAATCTGGTTCGATCCGGTCGTTCAACCACCTCGACCATTCGAAGCCGTACGACGTGGACGTCACGGTGGCCGACGCGGACGCCGGTGGCTACGACGCGCTGGTGCTGCCGGGTGGGGTGGCGAATCCGGACTTCCTGCGTGCGGATCCGGACGCGGTCCGCTTCGTGCGGGCGTTCTTCGACGCCGGCAAGCCGGTCGGGGTGATCTGCCACGGGCCGTGGACGCTGATCGAGGCGGACGTGGTACGCGGACGGCGGATCACCTCCTGGCCGAGCCTGCGTACCGACCTGACGAATGCCGGGGCGACCTGGGTCGACGAGCCGTGTGTCACCGACGGGGGCCTGGTCAGCAGCCGCAAACCGGACGACCTGCCGGCGTTCTGCGCCAAGATCGTCGAGCACTTCGCCGCGCCTCCCAACTGACCCGGCACCACCCGTCCCGACGTCGCCGATCATGAGGTTGGCGGTTTCGATCGCCGCCGCCAACCTCATGATCGACATCCGGAACCCTCCCCGGGCGGGGCATGTTCCTCGTACGCCGGGAAAGAAGGGCGGGTGACCAGCGAAGCCCCAGCCGCAACCGCGCTGAACAGCCGGCAGATTCGCCTGCTCATGATCGGCCTGATGACCGGCATGCTGCTTGCGGCACTCGACCAGACCATCGTCGGTACAGCCCTGCCGACCATCGTCGGCGAGCTCGGCGGGATCAGCCACTACTCGTGGGTGGTGACCGCGTACCTGCTCGCCTCGACCGCGTCGACCCCGCTGTACGGCAAGATCTCCGACCTCTACGGCCGCCGTCCGGTCTTCCTCTTCGCGATCGGCGCGTTCCTGGTCGGTTCGCTGCTGGCCGGGCTGTCACAGAACATGACCCAGCTGATCCTCACCCGGGGCGTGCAGGGCCTGGGCGCGGGCGGTCTGATCACGCTCGCGTTCACCATCATCTCGGACGTGCTCTCGCCCCGGGAACGTGGCCGCTACCAGGGTCTCTTCGGCGCGGTCTTCGGTATCGCCTCGGTGGCCGGCCCGCTGGTCGGCGGGTACTTCGCCGAGACGAACTGGCGGTGGATCTTCTACATCAACGTGCCGCTGGCCCTCGTCGCCATCGTGGTCTGCTACCACGTGATGCGGCTGATCCCGTTCGAGCAGCGGGAGCGCACCGTCGACTGGCTGGGCGCGGCGCTGCTGGTGGCCGGGGTGAGCTCCATCCTGCTGGCGCTGAGCTGGGGTGGCAACGAGTACGCCTGGGGCTCCGGCGTGATCATCGGGCTCATCGTGGCCGGAGCGGTGCTCAGCGCGCTCTTCGTGCTCCAGGAACGGCGGGTCGCCGAGCCGATCCTGCCGCTGCACCTGTTCCGCCTGCGTACCTTCGCGCTGGCCAACACCGCCGTCTTCATCATCGGCCTGGTGATGTTCGGGTCGATCATCTTCATCCCGCTCTACCTCCAGATCGTCAAGGGCGCCTCGCCGACCCAGAGCGGTCTGCTGATGCTGCCGATGATGGTCGGCATCATCGGCACCTCGATCCTCACCGGGCGGGCGATGACCCGGATCGGGCGGTACAAGTGGTTCCCGGTCGCCGGTTCGGTGGTGCTGGTCGTCGGCATGCTGCTCTTCACTCAGCTGCAGGTCGCGACCACGATCTGGCTGGCCTTCCTCTACATGGTGGTGATCGGCGTCGGGCTGGGGCTCTGCATGCAGTCGCTGATCCTCGCCGTGCAGAACGCGGTCTCCGTCCGGGACCTGGGGGCCGGCACCTCCTCGGCGACCTTCTTCCGGTCGCTCGGCGGTTCGTTCGGGGTGGCCATCCTCGGCACCGTGCTCTCGTCGGGGCTCGCCACCGGACTGGCCAGCCGGTTGCCCGGCGCGCTCGCCCAGCTGCCCCCCGACCAGCGGGCCGCCGCGGAGGCGGCCGGCGGGACGAGCATCTCGATCAACGACCCGGCGACCATCATGGCGCTGCCCGGCCCGGTCCGTGCCGCGATCCAGGAAGCGTTCGTGGCGGCGCTGCACCCGGTCTTCCTGACCGCCGGGCTGATCGCGATCGTGGCCGTGCTGGTCACCGTCACCATGCCGAACGCCCAGCTGCGCGGCGCCGGCCCGCAGGGCGCCACCGGCGGTGCCGACCCGCTCGGCGGCAAGGCGCCGGCGGCCGGCGGTAAGCCGCTGTCGAAGGAGTCGAAGGAGCAGGCGGCCGCCCAGATGGAGGCCAACTCCCAGACGATGATCTGACTGTCGGCCCGGCTCAGGACAGCGAACCCGGGCCGGGCCGCGACCGGGCGCGGCGGATCACTTCAGAATCAGGCGGTTGGTCTGTTCGAAGACGTCCAGATCGGCGAGGGTCTCCAGGACCGAAGGGGAGAGCGGGGACGGGAACTGCTCCCGGTGGAAGAAGCCGGCGTCGGTGGTCTCGTCGGTCACCCGGGACAGCGTGCCGTCCCACTCCTCCACCCGGAACGCGGTCGTGAAGATCTGGTACGTGTGGCCGTACATGTTGGTGTGCGTCCGGTCAGGCCCGGTGTAGAGGGCGAAGGCGCACACCCGAAGTGCCCGCAGCCCGGTCTCCTCGCGCACCTCGCGTACCGCGCAGTCGGCGATCGACTCACCCAGTTCCATCGCGCCGGCCGGCATCGCCCACTGGCCGTTGTCCGACCGCCGGATCAGCAGAACCCGACCGGCGTTGTCCCGCGCCACCGCGCGGGCCCCGACGAACATCAGCGTCCGGTCCCCGGCCAGGGCGCGCAGCTGACCCACGTACGAATCGGCCCAGGAGATGCTCACCCGGACAATCTACGAGTCGCCGCCGGAGGCAGGCGGGTTTCCGGGGTTCCCAAGGTGTGACCGGCGACACTAATTTGTCACCCATGCGGAGCACGATGATGGACGCCCCCCTCCAGGTCTCCCGGATCCTCGACCACGGCGCCACCGTGCACGGCACGGCCGAGTCGGTCACGTGGACCGGCGCCATGCCCCACCGGATGACGTACGCCGAGGTCGGGCGGGCCGCCGCCCGCCTCGCCCACGGATTGCGCGCCGAGTGCGGCGTGACCGGCGACGAGCGTGTCGCCACCTTCATGTGGAACAACAACGAGCACCTGGTCGCGTACTTCGCGGTGCCGAGCATGGGCGCCGTGCTGCACACCCTGAACATCCGTCTCTTCCCGGACCAGGTCGCCTACATCGCGAACCACGCCGAGGACCGGGTGGTGCTGGTCGACACCACACTGATCCCGCTCCTGGCCCGGTCGATCGGGGCGATGACCACCGTGCGGCACGTGGTCGTGGTCGGTGGCGGCGATCCGGCACCGCTCGTCGAGGCGGCCGGTGACCGGATCGTCGTGCACCGGTGGGATGAGCTGCTCGCCGGCCGCCCCGACACGTACGACTGGCCGGAGGTGGACGAGCGGGACGCGGCGGCGCTCTGCTACACCTCCGGCACCACCGGCAACCCGAAGGGCGTGGCGTACTCGCACCGTTCGATCTACCTGCACTCGCTCCAGGTCTGCATGCCGGAGGGGTTCGGTCTCGGCCCGACCGACCGGGAGCTGGCCATCGTGCCCATGTTCCACGCGATGTCCTGGGGGCTGCCGTTCGCGGCGTTCCTCTCCGGCGCCTCGCTGCTCATGCCGGACCGCTTCCTCCAGGCCGCGCCGATCGCCGAGATGATCGCCGCCGAGCGGCCCACCCTGGCGGGCGCGGTGCCCACGATCTGGGCCGATCTGCTGAACCACCTGGACACCCACGAGGGGGACGTCTCCTCCTTGAAGGAGGTGATCGTCGGCGGTTCGGCCTGCCCGCCGGCGTTGATGCGCGCCTTCGCCGAGCGGTACGGCATCCAGGTCGTGCACGCCTGGGGCATGACGGAGATGTCGCCGCTGGGCTCGGTCTCCCGACCGCCCGCCGGGGCGACCGGCGAGGAGGCCTGGCGCTACCGCTACACGCAGGGGCGGATCCCGGCCGGGGTGCAGGCGCGGATCGTCGGGCCGGACGGGAAGCCGATGCCCGCCGACGGCACGTCCGTGGGGGAGCTCGAGGTCCGCGGGCCGTGGGTCACCGCACGGTACGTCGGCGAGGACACCCCGGACGAGGAGAAGTTCGGCGGCGGCTGGCTGCGTACCGGCGACGTGGGGATGCTCTCGCCGGACGGCTTCATCACGCTCACCGACCGGGCGAAGGACGTGATCAAGTCGGGTGGGGAGTGGATCTCCTCAGTCGAGTTGGAGAACGCCCTGATGGCGCACCCGGCCGTGCTCGAAGCCTGCGTGGTCGGGGTGCCGGACGAACGCTGGGACGAACGTCCGCTGGCGACGGTGGTGGTCCGGGAGGGCGCCTCGGTCGACGCCGAGGAGCTGCGGGACTTCCTCTCCGCGTCGGTGGCCCGCTGGCAGTTGCCGGAGCGGTGGGCCTTCATCGACGCGGTGCCGAAGACGAGCGTCGGCAAGTTCGACAAGAAGGTCGTCCGTTCGCGGTACGCCGACGGTGAACTCACCGTACGGGAGCTGAGTCCTCAGTAACGTTTCTGCACGGGCCGACGCCTGTCAGAGGGAGTGCACTCTCGCAGACCTGCCTCCCCAGGGGCGGCCCCGGCGTTCGCACCGCGCCGGGGCCGCCCGTTCCACGCGGGGCGACCCGCAATGCCATTATTGCGAAAGTTATTCGCCTCCGTCCCGATGACGGAGAAATCCGTTCAACGCGCGTCGTCACTGCTCACTGGTGCTGATCAGCACCTTTCCGACCACCGAGTTCTCCACCGCCTGATGGGCCGCGGCGGCCGCGGACAGCGAATGGTGATGCAGCGGCAGACCCGCCTCCGGGCCCACCCGGATCGCGCCCTGCACGACGGCAGCGCAGACGTCGCGGACCGCGTGCGCCTTCGCCACCTGCGGCTCGGTGTAGACCAGCACGAACTGCCAGCGGGCGTTCGGCATCATCGACGGACGGATCGGAACGGTCACCTCGTCACCGCCCTCGTTGGCGTAGACGCAGATCGCGCCGCCGTTGCGCAGCACCTGCGCGTCAGTGGCCGCGTTCACCGCGGGAGCGACCTCGACGATCGTGTGCACCCCGTCGGGCACGATCTTGCGGACCTCCTCGACCACGTCTTGCTCACGGTAGTTGATCACGTGGCTGGCGCCGGCCGCCGCCGCGAGCTGCGCCTTCTCCGCGCTGCTTACCGTGGCGATGACGCAGGCGTCGGCCCAACGGGCCAACTGGATCGCGGCGTTGCCCACCGCACCCGCCCCGCCCTGCACCAGCACCGTGTGATCGCTCAGCGCGCCGGCGTGCAGCTTCTGCGGCATGTACTCGCCGACGGTCAGGCAGCGGTGCGCGGTGAGGAACGGAATGCCGAGGGACGCGCCCAGGTCGAACGAGGCGGAACCCAGGCTCACCGACTGCCGGACCGGAACCACCGTGTACTCGGCGGCGGTGCCCCACGGCCGTTGCCAGGCGGCCTCCCAGATCCAGACCCGCTCGCCGATCAGCTGCTGGTCCACACCCTCGCCGACCGCCTCGACCACCCCGGCGCCGTCCTGCCCGGGGATCTGCCACCCACCCGGGATCGGCCCGTGCCGCCGGGCCTTCCAGTCGGTCGGGTTCACGCCGGAGACGGCAACCCGCACCAGGACCTCACCCGGGCCGGGCTCCGGCACCGGCCGATCGACCAGCTGAAGCACCGACGGGTCGCCGGTGCGCTCGTACACGATCGCCTTCATCGCCGTCTCCTCCTGACCTGCCCTGTTCCGGAACCTCTGGCGCACCTACCGCCCCATGCACCGACCGTAGGCGGTCGGCACTGCCGGGGCGGCGGTTCAAGAGAGCCGCTCCACCACCTCTGGCGTCAGTTCGTCGACCGAGCCGAGCGTCACGGCGGCGAGCTCGGCGGCGTCCCCGTCCAGCGGGTACGACCCGTGCGGGATCGCCACCACCCGCATACCGGCGGCGGCCGCCGAACGCACCCCGTTCGACGAGTCCTCCACCGCGGCGCAGCGCGTGGGGTCGACCCCCAACCGCTCCGCCACGGCGAGGTAGACGTCCGGCGCCGGCTTGCCTCGGGCGGTCTCCTCCGTGGAGAGCGTCGTGCGGAACGAGTCGGTCAACCCGGTCGCCGTGAGCGTCGCGGCGATCAGCCGGGTCGGTGAGGAACTCGCCAAGCCCAGCGGCCACCGCGCGGCCATCCGGCGTACCACCTCGTCGGCGTCGTCGATCAGCGGTACGTGCTCCGCGTACCGCCGGGTCATCTCGTCGATCACCTCGGTGGCCACCTGCTCGGCCGTACGCGCCACACCCAGCTCGTCGCTCAGGTAGCGGGCCCACTCGCCGGTGCTCATCCCCATCAGCCGGCGCTGGCTGTCCGGCTGCCAGGTGCCGCCGTGTGTCGCCACGTACGCCCGCCGGACCTCCTCCCAGACCGGCTCCGAGTCCACGATCACGCCGTCCAGGTCGAAGATCACCGCATCCACCACGCCCCCATCCTGCCCGATCGTCGTTGATCGGCAAGCCAGGTGTGCCGAGCGTCCCCGACCGGGCGCGGCCGGGCGAGCGATCAGCCGGCCAGCTCCGGCAGGCCGACCGGATTCTGCGGCGGCACGACCGAATGGCAGGCATTGGCGATCGGGTACAGCAGCTCACACAGCCGCTCGACCCGGTCCGCGCCGAGGATCCGCCAGGGGCGGGCGGCCGCGACGTCGGTCGCGTCCTCGACCGCCCGGAACGCGGCGTGGCCCCGCTCGGTGGGCTGCCCGTCCGGCGTGAGCCAACCCCGCTCTGTCAACCGCTCGCGGGCGGCCTGCCACTGTTCCTCGGTCCAGCCCCGTCCGAGCAGGTTCTGTGCCGGCATGTCGACCGCGACCCGCCAGGCCAGCGTCTCCACCGGATCGAGGTCGGCGGCGACGAGCGCGGCTACGTGCCCGTCGCCCCGGTGCTCCCGCAGGGTGGTGGCGGCCTGCCAGAGCCGGGCCAGCGGGTACTCGCCGGCGGGCAGGGCGGCGTTGGCGGCGCCCAGCACCCGGCCACCGGGCTCCACCTCGCCGGCCGCCTTCTCGAGCAGGTCCGCAACCTCGATCAGATGCGTCTCGGGCAGCTCGTACGTCAACTCCGCCAACGCCTGCACCGCACCGGTGAGCCGGGCCCGCAACGCCTCCTGCGGGGTGGCCAGCCGCCACACGGCGGGCAGTGCCCGGCTCACCGTCGGTGGAGCGAACGTGTAGAACGCGGCGATCACCGGGGCGGCGTCGGTCGCGCCGAGCGGAGCGGCCCGGCCGGCGAAGTAGCCCCGCCAGTACCCGCGAAGCCCGGCCGCCTCGTACGCGGCTCGTGATCGCGGATGGAAGTAGGTGACCATGTGTACCGGTTCGTAGTGCCGCCACATGAGCCGAGCGGTCCGCCCGGGGACGTCCAGCGCCGTCACGGGTACCTCCACGTCGCGTCCGAGTCGACCCCGGGCGTGCGTGCCCAGGGTGACCCGGAACCTACTGGACGTGAGGAAGGGGCTGGAAGACCTCTGTGGGGAACTGCATCGCCACTAGCTGACGGATCGGGACGAACCGGTATGCCGACCGGCTACTGCGCGGCCAGCACGTCGACCACGAAGCGCAGCGGACCGGAGACGCCGTTGGCGGCGTCGTCGCCGTACGCCAGCTCGGACGGGATGTCGAGCTGCACCCGGCTGCCCACGGTGACCCCGACGAGGCCCTGGTCCCAGCCCGGGATGACCTGGCCGACGCCGATCGGGAAGCTCGCGGGCTCGCCCCGGCTCCAGGAGGAGTCGAACTCCTTGCCGTCCTTGTACAGCACGCCCACGTAGTTCGTGGTGATCGTCTGACCGGCCTTGACCGCCGGCCCGGTGCCCTTGATCAGCGGGGTGACGGTGAGCTTCTTCAACTCGCCCTTGCCGGCGGTGACCTTCGGCGCGGTGCCCAGCGCCGGGTCGGAGCCCTCGGGCAGTTGCGGGGCGGCGGGGGTGGCGGGGGCCTGCTCACCGTCCGCGGCCGCGGACGGGGTGGCGCCGGCCTGCGGGGCGGACTTGTCGTCGCCCCCAGGGTTGACGAGCACGAAGACGGTGACCAGCACCGCGACCACGGCCAGGGCGGCAAGCCCGCCGAGCCACGCCTGCCTGCGGCGCTTCGCCTCGGCCGCCTTCTGCGCGGCCAGCTGGGCGGCCAGCCGCCGCTCCGTTTTCGACCGGTTCTGGGTCCGCTCGCTCACTCGTCGACTCCCTGGGAAGAGTTGGGTGGCCGGCACCGGTGCCGGGGGACAGCCGACGCACACGGTACCCGCCCCAACGCCTTCCGTGCCCACCCCGGAGTCGACAGATCTGTCGCCGGGGGCGCTCAGGCGGTCTTGCGGGTGGTCTTCTTGGCTGCCGTCTTCCTGGGGGCGGCCTTCTTCTCGGCCCCGGCGGCCTTCTTCGGGGCTGCCTTCTTGGCCGCCGTCTTCTTCGGGGGGGCCTTCTTCTCGGCGGACTTCTTCTCGGCGGTCTTCTTCGCCGGCGCCTTGGCGGCCTTCTTCTCCGCCGCCTTCTTCTGCGCCGAACGGGCTGCCGAGATCGGAGTCGGCTCGGCGGGCCGTCCGCCACCGGCCGGTTCGCCCCGCGCCGAGCGGGCCCGCTCCACGGAGGCCTTCAGCGCGGCCATCAGGTCGACCGCGGCGGCGGGGGCCTCCTCGACCTCCTCCGGCTGGACCACCTCCCGGCCCTCCACCTTGGCGTCGATGACCTCCTGCAACGCCGCGCGGTAGTCGTCGGTGAACACATCCGGCTCGAAGTCGCCGGTCATCGAGTCGATCAGCGAACTGGCCATCGCCAGCTCCGGCGGACGGACCTTGAGGTCCTCGTCGAGGAAACCGAAGTCGGGCCTGCGCACCTCGTCCGGCCAGAGCATGGTGTTGAGCAGCAGCACACCCTCGCGTACGCGCAGGGTGGCGAGCTGCTCCCGCTGGCGCAACGCCACCTTGACGATGGCCACCCGCTCGGAGTCGAGCAGCGCGTCCCGCAGCAGCACGTACGGCTTGGTGGCCGAACCGTCCGGCTCGAGGAAGTACGCCTTGTTGTAGAGGATCGGGTCGACCTGGTCGGCCGGCACGAACTCCAGCACGTCGATCGCACGGGACGTGCTCAGCGGCAGGTCCGCGAAGTCCTCGTCGGTGAGGATCACCATTTCGCCGCCGCCGATGTCGTACCCCTTGGCGATGTCGTCGTAGGTGACCTCTTCACCATCGATCGAGCAGGTGCGCTTGTACTTGATCCGTCCGCCGTCCTCCCGGTGCACCTGGTGGAAGCGAATGTCCTTCTCCTCGGTGGCGGAGTAGAGCTTGACCGCGATCGAGACCAGCCCGAACGAGACCGCTCCTTTCCAGATGGCCCGCATGTCGGCTCCTCTCCCCGGTAAAACTCAGGATCGCAAAGGATCGAAGCGGGCGCGAGGACTTCGGCCGCGAACTACAGTCAGAAGGTGCCCGGCGCGCCGCTGAAGCCGATGCTCGCGATGACCGGGCAGCTCCCGGCTGGTGCCGGGTGGGCGTACGAGTTCAAATGGGACGGCGTCCGAGCCCTCGCAGACATCACTGGCGGCCGGCAGCACCTGTACGCACGTTCCGGCGTGGAGATCACCGTGGCTTACCCGGAGCTGGGCACGCTGCACGAGCAGGTGGACGACGCCCTGCTCGACGGCGAGGTGGTGTTGCTCGGCGAGTCGGGGCAACCCTCGTTCACCGCGCTCGCCGAGCGGATGCACGTACGGGACCGGAACAAGGCCGCTCGGTTGGCGGCAGTCATGCCGGTGACCTACATGATCTTCGACCTGCTCCGCCACGACGGCGAGGACCTGACGGGCTGGCCGTACGAACGCCGGCGCGCGGCCCTGGACGGCCTCGGCCTGGGCGGTGCCCGCTGGGCCGTCCCGCCGGTCTTCTCCGACGGCCCGGCGACCTACCAGGCGGCCGCCGAGCACGGCCTGGAGGGGGTGATGGCCAAGCGGCTCGGCGCCGCCTACCGGGCCGGGGTGCGCTCGCCGGACTGGGTGAAGGTCAAGCTGGAGGTGACCGGGGACTTCGTGATCGGCGGATGGCGCCCGGGGGCGCGGAAGATCGGCGGGCTGCTCGTCGGGGTTCCGCGCCCGGACGGCCGGCTCACCTATCGCGGCCGGGTCGGCGGCGGGATCGGGGCCGGCCTGGAACGACAACTCCTCGCCGAGTTGGAGCCGCTGCGCACGCCGGACTCACCGTTCGCCGGGGACGTGCCCCGCGAGGATGCCCGTGGCGCGATCTGGGTAACACCACGGATCGTGGTGGAGGTGAAGTACGGCCAGCGCACCCCGGACGGGCGGCTGCGCTTCCCGCGGGTGCTCCGGCTCCGACCGGACAAACCGGCCGAGGAGGTCGACGATGCCGGCTGACCGGCTGCGGGTGGACGTCGAGGGGCGCGCGCTCGAGCTGTCCAACCTGGACAAGGTGCTCTACCCGGCCACCGGGTTCACCAAGGGCGAGGTGATCGACTACTACACCCGGATCGCCCCGGTGCTCCTGCCGCACCTGCGGGACCGGCCGCTGACCCGCATCCGCTTCCCGAACGGCGTCGATCGGGGTTCGTTCTTCGAGAAGAACGCCCCGGCCGCCACCCCCGGCTGGGTGCGTACGGAGACACTGCCCGCGCCCGGTTCGAGCAAGGGACGGGAGACCATCGACTACGTGGTCGCCGACGACCTGCCCACCCTGGTCTGGCTGGCCAACCTCGCCGCGCTGGAGCTGCACACGCCGCAGTGGAAGGTCGGTGCGCACCCGGACATGATGGTCGTCGACCTGGACCCGGGAGCGCCCGCGGCGCTGAAGCAGTGCTGCCAGGTGGCGCTGTCGATGCGCGACCGGCTGGCCCAGGACGGCATCGACAGCTACCCCAAGACGTCAGGCAAGAAGGGCATGCAGCTCTGCTGCCCGATCGCCGGCCGGCAATCCGCGGACGACGTGTCGGCGTACGCGAAGCGGATAGCCCAGGAGTTGGAGCGGGACCAGCCGAAGATCGTCGTGTCGAAGATGGCGAAGAACCTGCGGCCCGGGAAGGTCTTCATCGACTGGAGCCAGAACAACGCGGCGAAGACCACTGTCGCGCCCTACTCGTTGCGGGCTCAGCCGGTGCCCTCGGTGTCGACGCCGCTGACCTGGGACGAGGTCGAGGCGGGCGCGGCCGGTAAGCGGCCGGCAGCGAAGCCGTACACGGCGGACGAGGTGCTCAGGCGGGTGGACAAGTCAGGTGATCTGCTGGCCCCACTGCTCGACGGCGGTCCCGAACTGCCCGACGCCTGAGTTACTCATCGTGACGTCGGCTCTAAGTGACGTTGCGTAACCGGGCGGGCCGCGGACTGCTACCGCACTTCGCTCGCTTTGCTCTGCACCCTCATACGCGCCACCGTCTGGACCTGCGGGTATGGGAACGCCCCGCACCGGCACGGATCCTATGGGCGATCACTCAACGTGTCTGGTGCGTATGTGGGTGCAGAGCAAAGCGTCTGGAGTGGGTGGGCCGTGGACGGCGCTGAAGTCGCATTCCGTGATGAGCTCGCATTCCGTGATGGGCTCGCGCTCCGTGATGAGCTCGCGTTCGGTGATGGGCTCGCGTTCCGTGATGGGCTTGCGCTGGGCGCGAATCCGGTTGACACCTGAACCGCTCGCGTCGCCTACTGCGACCGGGCGCGCGGTCGACGCGGCCTTCCCGACCGGTGAGAAGGACGACGTGGAACCGACGGACACCCTCAGCTGGGGCGAGCTCGACGAGGAACACCTGGCGGCGTTGACCGGGCTGGCCGAGGCATGCCTCGCGGCCGACGGCGGCCTGCCGTTGTTCGCCCGGCAGCCGCTGCTGCGGGCGCGCCTGCTCCAGTCGCACACGCTCGGCGCCTGGCACGACGGCCGGCTCGTTGCCGCGGTCAGCGCCGGAAACACCGCGCCACCGGCCGCCGTCGGGGTCGGAGACACCGCGCCGCCGACCACCGTTCCGCACGGACCGGCCACCGCCACCGGGCTT
This sequence comes from Micromonospora sp. NPDC005367, assembly GCF_040606825.1. Taxonomy (NCBI): domain Bacteria; kingdom Bacillati; phylum Actinomycetota; class Actinomycetes; order Micromonosporales; family Micromonosporaceae; genus Micromonospora; species Micromonospora sp. NPDC005367. Next base: position 28,220 of record NZ_JBEXFP010000012.1, read on the forward strand.
GTGCACCCGCGGTGGCGCGGGCGAGGACTCGGCACCCGACTGATCAGCTGGGCCGACCAGCGGGCCGGCCACGCCGACCTGCTGCTGACCACCGAGACGTGGAGCGCCGCCGCGGAGCGGCTCTTCACGGCCCACGGGTTGCACCGGACCTTCTCCGAGTCGGTGCTGCGACACCACCTCGACGTCGTGCCGGCCGTGGCGCGGCCGGAGACCGTGGTCACCGAGCCGGTGACCGCCGAAACCGGGGCGGACCTCTTCGCCACCTACTGCGCGGCGTTCGCGGACCGACCGGGCTTCGTAGCACCCGAGGCCGACGAGTGGCTGGGGGAGCTGCGCGAGGACGACGAGTACCGGCCGGACCTGTCCCTGCTGGCCCGAGGCCCGGACGGAGAGGCCGTCGGCTTCGTCAACATCGTCGGCACCTGGATCGACCAGGTCGGGGTGGTACCGGCGTGGCGGAAGCGGCGGGTCGGGGCGTACCTGGTGGCGAGCGTGCTGCGGTCGCTCGCCGCCGACGGGGCGCGCGAGGCCTGGCTCTGCGTCAACGACGACAACCCGGCCGGCGAGCTGTACCGGCGGCTGGGCTTCGCCGACGCCGGCCGGCGAGCCCGTCACCTGCTCCGCCGCTCCTAAGGCAGCTGTGAACGGGCGCGGGTGCACCGGCCGGGAAGACCGCCGGCCCGGCGCCCACGCGGGGTGGACACCGGGCCGGCGGCAGAGCAGTCGAACGTCACCGAGGCTCAGCCCCGGCCGAAGACCTTCCGGCTGGGCCCCAGCTGCAGGAAGACCGTCTCACCGGTCGCGTCCTGAAGCGCGTCGTTGTCGGTGACCGCGTACACCTGGCCGTTGCCGGCCACGGTCAGACCCTCGAGCTTCTCCTGCGTCCACCCGTTCGTCGCGCGCAGCGCGGGCAGCACGTCGACCGCGAGGGTCTTCGGCAGTACGCGCAACGGGCCGGGCGCCGCCGCCGAGTCCGGCATCGGCACGGTGTAGACCCGCTTCAGGGCGGCGGCGGGACCGTTCAGCTTGTCCCGTTCGATCACCGCGAGCCGGTCACCGACCACCGTGATCTCGGAGAGGCCGATCCAGTCCCCCGGCACTTCGGTGCTGTTCAGCTGGTAGCCGAACCAGCTCCAGGTGCCGGCCGCGACGTCGTACCGGCCGAGCCGGACGGTGCCGGCCGGATCGGTGGAGAGTTCACGCTGCACGGCCACCCAGACGACCTCCCGGCCGCGCCGGTCGGTAGTGGCGGTGACCCCTTCCAGGCCCTGCTTGCCGAGGCCGGCGGCGACGTCCGCCGGCAGCGGAACGACCTGGCGGGTGACCCCGGCGGCGTCCAGGCGGACCAGGGCGTTCTCCGGGCCGCTGGCGCCCTCGACGGCGAGCCAGTAGCCGCCCTGCGGACGGGCGAAGATGCCCTCGGCGTCGTAGCCGACCGGCTTGCCGGCGGCGTCCTTCACCGGCAGCGCGCCGCTGATGACGGCCGGCGAGTGCTTCACGTCGACGGTCAGGATGCGGGTCTGCGAGTACGCCGCGTCGGTGACGCTGACGAGTTCGTTCGGCTTGCCGGGCACCGCGCTCAGGGCGCCGAGGGCGCCCCAGCCGATCGGCGTGCCCTGCTTGTCGGAGGCCGACACGATGCTCGGGAACGCCGGCGTGCCCTTGCCCAGTTGGTAGAGGGAGACCGAGGCCCGGACGTTGACCGAGGCGTCGTCCTCCTCACTGGAGATGGCGAACAGCCCCCGGGACGGGATGGGCAGCAGCCCTTCCGGCCCGTTGGTGGACGGCAGCACCTGCTTGAAGACCGGCCTGGTCGGGTTGCTGAGGTCGTAGACGGCGACGAAGTTGCTCCGCTCCGAGCCCACGAAGCCGTACCGCACGCCGTCGTACTCGGCGACCGCCACGCCCTCCGGCTCGGTGCCCTTCTTGCCGGCGCGGTCCTCGTTGTGCAGCCCGTACGTCACGGCGAGCCGTTCGAACGTGTTGCCCGCGTCCCAGGCGACCTTGCCGGTGCGGCTGTCGAAGACGGTCCAGCCGCGGGTGCCGTCCTTCCAGTCGCCCTCATTGGCAGTCGCGAGGTAACGGTCGTCGATCCAGGCCACCGCGTCCGGCTCCCGCGGCACGTCGGTGGTCGTGCCGGTCAGGTCGATGACGCCGTCCTTCTTCGTGTCGATCCCGCTGATCGTTGCGGTACCGGCGCTGAAGACCTTCTTGATCCGGCCGCTCGGGAGGTCGATCAGGACGACGCCGTTGTTCTCCTGGAGCGTCACGGCCAGCTCGTTACGGCTGTTGATCGAGACGTACTCCGGCTCCGGGTCGATGGGCGCGGTGAGGCCGGCCTCGACGAGGGCGGGCAGCGCCTGCCCGTCCGGCCCGGTCAGCGGCACCGGCCGTACCCGCCAGCCGGCCGGGTTCGCGCCGGCCAGGTCGACGATCTGCACGAAACCGCCGGGGAGCTGAGGCAGGTCGCCCTCCTCGCCGCCGGGCGGGGTGGCCTCCTCGTCGCGCTCGTTCTCGATGGCGATCGCGGCGTACCGGCGGTCCTTGCTGATGGCGATCGAGTCGGGCTGGCCGCCGAGATCGAAGCTGCGGACCCGCTTGCGGGTGGCCAACTCGACCACGTCCAGTCGCCCGGACGGCTCGGTGTGGCTGCGGCTGGTGTTCACCACCACGAGCACGTACTTACCGACCACGGCGACCGAGGTCGGCTCGTCCTCGGCGTCACCGAGCTGCGACAGGGAAAGAGTGCCGAGGCCACGGGGCTTGTCGGCCCGGGAGATGTCGAGGAAGCCGATCCGGCGTCCGAGGGCATCGGTGTAGATCAGAGTGCGTCCGTCCTCGCTGACCGCCGAGATCTCGGCGACGGTGGGAGACGTGGGGTCCTCACCGGCTGGGCGGTTCTGGAAGACGGGATAGGTGGCGACCCGGTCAAAGGCGAGAGGCTTGCCCGGGTGGTGGTTACCGCCGGCCGACGCGGGGGTCGCGCCGGTCAGGCTGGCGGCGGCGACACCGGCTGCGGTCAGCGCGGTGAAGGCTCTTCTCAGGGTCAAAGGACTTCCTCCGTAAGGTCGTGCCCGGTCGGAGGCTGGCACCCTTCGGGGAGCATCAGCTTGCGCGTACGTGAACAGCCGGCGAAGGAACGCGCAGCCGCCACACCGCGCCGCCGATCAGGGTGAGAGCGATCACGCTGATCGCGACGTCGCCGACGGCATCGCCGGGCGGCGGCGACGAGCAGGCTAGCCGTGCCGGCGGCGAGCACGTGCCGCTGCCCCCAGCCGGGCGTGCCGGTGGCTAGGCTTTGGCGCACCGGCAGCGAGGAGCGTCCATGATGACCGCCAGCACCCCCGTGACCCTCGTTCGGCAGGCTCCGCGCGACGCCGAGCGGCCGATCCTCAGCTACCTCGACGAGGCGACCGGCGCGCGGATCGACCTGACCGCGACGCAGCTCGGTGAATGGGCGGCACGCAGCGCGGGCCTGCTGCGCGACGGCAGCGGGCTCGCGCCCGGCAGCCGGGTGGCGGTGCTGCTGCCGCCGCACTGGCGTACCGCCGCGGTGCTGCTGGGCGCCTGGTCGGTCGGGATGTCCGTGTCCTACCGGCCACGGGCCCTCGCCGGCCTGCCGGTGCTCGAACCGGACGGTGACCGCCCTTACGATGCGGTGTTCGTGACCCCGGAACGCCTCGACGACTGGTTGGAGGACGTGCCGGACGGGACGCACCGCTACCTCGTCGGCACCGGGCCGGAGTCGTTGGTCGACGTGCCGGTGGGCTGGCTCGACTGGTCCGGCGAGGTGCTGCGGCACCCCGGTGTCACACCCAACTACACCGAGATCCACCCGTCCGACCCGGCCAGTCCGGACGGCACCACGTACGGCGAATGGGGTGCGGTCGCGGCGGCGATCGCCGAGCAGCTCGACCTGCGGGCCGGTGACCGGCTGCTGGTCGACGCCGCCGAGCACGAGCAGCCGTTCAAGTGGCTGCTCGCCCCGCTCTCCGTCGGAGCGTCCGTGCTGATCTGCGCGAACCTGGACCGGTCCACGCTCGACGCCCGCATCGCCGCCGAGCAGGTCACCCGAGTGCTGTGACCGCCTGCCGGGTCCGCGCGGCGTTGCGGAGCCGCTTGCCGCCGACGGGAAGCCGAAGTCAACGACGGGCGTCACAGCCGAACGGCCTTCCTGGCCCACGGGCGCTGTGAAAGGCTCCGTCCATGGGTAGCGCACTGGTACTGGCCGGTGGCGGAGTCGCCGGCATCGCCTGGGAACTCGGGGTCCTGCGCGGCCTCGCCGACGCCGACCCGGCACTCGCCGACCGGATCCTCGCCGCCGACCTGGTGGTCGGCACCTCGGCCGGCTCGGCGGTCGCGGCGCAGATCACCAGCGGCACCCCGCTCGACGACCTGTACGCGGCTCAGCTGCGCGCGGAGACCGCCGAGATCGAGGTGGACGTCGACACGGAGAAGCTATTCGGCGAGTACGGCGCGGTGCTGACCGGCGTCTCCGACCCGGCCGAGGCCCGCCGCCGCCTGGGTGCGCTCGCCCTCGCCGCACAGAACGTGGACCCGGCCGTCCGACTCGCCGCGATCGACGCCCGGCTGCCGGTCAAGGCGTGGCCGAGCCGGGACGTACGGCTGCCCGCCGTCGACGCCGAAAGCGGTGAGGTGTCCGTCTTCACCGGCGACTCCGGGGTGTCGCTGCGTGACGCGGTGGCGGCCAGCTGCGCGGTGCCCGGCATCTGGCCGCCCGTGGCGATCGGCGACCGCCGCTACATCGACGGTGGGGTGCGCTCGATTACCAACGCCGACCTCGCCGCCGGCGCCGACCTGGTGCTGATCATCCAGCCCGTCCGGGAGGGCACCCCGCAGCCGTGGGGCGACCTCGACGACGAGATCACCAAGCTTGCCCCGGCCAAGGTGCACGTGATCAGCGCCGACCAGGCGTCCGTCGACGCGTTCGGCACCAACGCGCTGTCACCCGCGACCCGGGGTCCGGCCGCCCAGGCTGGCCGGGCCGTCGGCAAGGCGCACGCCGAGGCAGTCGCCGCACTCTGGAGTTGACCAGCTGACCGCTCCCGGCCGCTGCCCGGCGGGTTGATCGACTCGACTTGCAGGCAGTCGGGGTGTCCGGCTGACCCGGACACCCCGGCATCAAGGAAGTCGAGTCGATCAAGCGGCGAACGGCGGAGTGTGGCGGGCGGCGGTGTGCGGCGGCCGGCGGGCGGTCGCGGTTGGTCAGCGGGCGTCGACCTCCTCGGAGAGGTGCTCGCCGTAGGCGTACCAGCTCGTGCCGAGCTTCGGCCCCCACTCGACCGTCAGCGCCGGCTCGGGCTCATCGCCCGGGTCACGCAGCGGGAGGCTCGCGTTGAGCAGCGGCTGCCACTCCACGGTCAGGAAGGGCTCGCTCATGCCCACGCCTCCTCCGCGACGAGCGGGTCGTTCGACAGCTCGGGCGGCACCGTCTCCTCGGCCGGAGCCAGGCCCCGCGCCTGCTGCGGCGGCGCGAAGACGGGATCGGGCGGAGCTGCTCGATGGTGCTGCGGATGCCGGTCCTGGTAGTCCAGGGCAGCCTGGACCAGCGCCGGCTCGGAGAAGCGGGGCCCCCAGAAGGCGGCGTTGATCGGCAGCCCTTCCGTGCTGTCGTACCCGATCGGGAAGGTCACCATGGGCCAGGTGAGCGCGTTGGGGAGCTGGTAGAAACTGCGGTAGTTGCGGAGCTGGGTGCCGCCGAACCGGGGCCCGATCTGCGCGCCCATCGGCAGCACGAGCATGAAGTCGACGCCGGCCTCGTCGAGCGCCCGCTGGTAGTTGGCCTGCAGCGTACGGCGGCGGCGTTCGCCCTCGTCGCGTACGGCTGTGGGGATCGCGCCGGCGGTGGCCGCGGCCTGCGCGAGGTCGCCGAACTGCCGGGTCAACGCGGGGGCGTTCGCGGGGTGCGACTCGGCGAACGCCTGGATCGCCTGCCAGTAGCGGATCTCGTACCGGTTCGGGTTGAGCAGCGCCGTCGCGGGCGACACCGCACTGCCGTCGGGCAGCGGGAGACGTTCGGTGGTGCGGAAGTACGGGTCGTTCGCCGCCACGGTGACGTCGAGGCCGGGGAACTCCTTGACCATGGCTCCCAGGGCGACCAGCTCGGCCTTGAACCGTTCGAAGGCGGCCCGGTAGTCGCCGTCGTACGTCTCCGCGGGCGGGACGCCCGTGCCGCCCCGGGTCATCCAGTCGGTCTGCGGGATGCCGATGGTCGTACCAGCCAGCGGGCGGTTGCCGCGCCGCGCGCCCACCGGCAGCGCGGGGAAGGGATGCGGGGCGGAGAGGGTGAGCGGGTCGGACGCGGGGTCCGGCCCGAGGACGGCGGCCAGCACGAGCGAGGCGTCCCGGATCGAACGGGTGATCGGCCCGAGCACGTCGTAGCCCGGCGAGAGCGGCATCGTCCCGGCGGTGGAGACGAGGCCCAGCGAAGGCTTGATGGCGCTCGCGCCGTTCGCCGCCGCCGGCATGATGATGGAGCCACCGGTCTCCTCACCGATCGTGGCCGCGGCCAGTCGGGCCACGGTGGCCACCCCGGACCCCTGGCTGGACCCGCCCGGGATGAAGCGCGGGTTCCAGGCGTTGCCGGCGAACGTGCCGGCGATGCTGCCGGAGAACGCCGAGGCGATGGTGTGGCCGATGATCACCGCGCCCTGGGCGCGCAGCCGCGCCACGATGGTCGCGTCGCGGCGCGACAGGTTCCCGTCGTACGCGTGGGTGCCGTTCTTCGCCTCCAGCCCCTTGACTGCGATCGAGTCCTTGATCCCGAAGGGAATGCCGCAGAGCAGGGGTGACCGCCGCCCGTGGCGGAGCAGCTTGTCCGCCGCCGTGGCCTGGGCGAGGGCGCCCTCCCGGTCGATCCGGACGAACGCGTTGTACCCGCCGTTGTCGCCGTAGATCTCGAACGGGCCGTTCAGCCGCTCGATGCGGTCGAGGTATGCCTCGGTCAGCTCGACGGAGGTCACCTTCCGGGCCCGCAGCAGGACGATCAGCTCACCGAGTTCGTAGTCCACGATCCGCGACCGGCGTGGGATCTGGCCGACCGGCGGCAGTTGCGTGAGCAGGTCCGGAGTGGAGTCAGGGGAGGCCGAAACCGGTTGTGCGGTGACGAGGCCGGCCACCGTCGCACCGGCTGCCGCGGCACCGCCGCCGAGCAGGAACCGACGGCTGACACCCGGCCGGGCGTTCTCCGTTGTGGTCGGTGGCGCAGTGGCACCAGTGCTGTTGCCCATGAAGGCTCCCGTCTGCCGAGAGGGCGGGCGCGTGGGATCATCCGAAACGCCGAGCCGGCGCTGCTGGAAGGGATCGTCACGCGCGAGCGGTCGCATCGATGTTGTCAACTGCATCCCGCCGGGTAAACCGGACCTTCACCGGGTTGCGGCCGACGCCGATCTTCGCTACGGGCGCTGCACCCGCCCGCCCGGAGCCCTCTTCGAGAGCGTTCCCCGGCTGCCTTTCGTTACATCGGCGTCAGCCTCTTGAGCAGGGCTTTTGCCCACGCCATTGACGTGGTCTCATACCGGGCAGACAACGTCATCGACCTGGTCGTGGCAACCCAGCGTCGATCCCGCACCGCTCCCATCCCCCGAAAGGTGCACCGATGAACAGGAGACCCATCTTCCGGCTGGCGGTCCTGACCGCCTCCGCCGCGACGTTCCTCGCGTCCGGTGGTGCCAACGGCGCGGTGGCGGCGGCGCCCGCGGCCGTCTCCCCGGGTGTCGCGTGTGGACCGAGCGCCGACGCACACAGCGCGGCCCGGGCCGCCGAGGGCGCCACCGCCCAGGAGCCGGAGCTGTACTCGAAGAACGAGGCGAAGGCCTACGGGGTCATCAAGGACTCGCCGCGCCTGCCCAACGGCAGCGTCGACATCCCCACGGTCTTCCACATGATCTCCGACCACCCGATGAGCGCGGCGGAGACGGCCCGCTGGAACACGATGATCGAGGACCAGATGGAGGTGCTGAACGACTCCTACGCCGGCCGCACCGCGCCGGACGCCTCCGACACCCCGTTCCGGTTCTCGCATGTCGACACGACGTGGACGGTGAACAGCGACTGGTACACCGTCGTGCCGGGCAAGAACGAGCGGGACATGAAGCACGCGCTGTACACCGGCGACGCGCGCACCCTGAACGTGTACGCGGCGAACATCGGCGGCGGGCTCCTCGGCTGGGCGTACTTCCCGAAGGACTACAACAACGGCCGCGACTACATCGACGGCGTGGTGATGCTCGACGAGTCGATGCCGGGCGGCACCGCGGGCAAGTACAGCCTCGGCGACACGCTGACGCACGAGGTCGGGCACTGGCTGATGCTGGAGCACACCTTCGCGCACGGGTGCTCCGCCTCCGGTGACTTCGTGGCGGACACTCCGCGGGAGGCGGCGCCGCAGTTCGACTGCCCGGTGGGCGCGGACACCTGCACCGCGCCCGGGCTCGACCCGATCCACAACTTCATGGACTACACGCAGGACTCCTGCATGAACATGTTCACGCCGGGTCAGGCGGACCGGATGAGCGACGCCTGGGTGGCCTTCCGGGCCGGCGGCGGCAAGTAACCGAGCGGTGATCCACTCCGCTTCCTTGATGTCGGGGCGTCCGGGCGACTGGGATACCGCGGCTTCCGGGAAGCGGAGTGGATCAAGCGTTAGTCGAACGAGGGCAGCGAGGGGCCGAGGACGTCGTCGGCGTCGACGATCGTGTACGCGTACCCCTGCTCGGCGAGGAACCGCTGCCGGTGCGCCGCGTACTCGGTGTCGATGGTGTCCCGGGAGACCACCGTGTAGAAGTGCGCCTGCCGGCCGTCGGCCTTCGGGCGGAGCACCCGACCCAATCGCTGCGCCTCCTCCTGGCGCGACCCGAACGTGCCGGACACCTGGATTGCGACGGCCGCCTCCGGCAGGTCGATGGAGAAGTTGCCGACCTTCGAGATGACCAGGGTGCGCAGCTCCCCGGAGCGGAACGCGTCGAACAGCCGCTCCCGCTCCTTGTTCGTCGTCGAGCCCTGCACGATCGGCGCGTCGAGGTATTCGCCGAGCTGGTGCAGCTGGTCGATGTACGCTCCGATCACCAGCACCTGGTCGTCCGGATGCCGGTCGACCAGAGCCTTCACCACCGGCAGCTTCGTCCGGGCGGTCGCCGCCATCCGGTACCGCTCCTCGGCCTCCGCCGTCGCGTACGCCATCCGCTCCGCATCGGTCAGCGTCACCCGGACCTCGGTGCATTCGGCCGGGGCGATCCAGCCCTGCGACTCGATGTCCTTCCACGGCGCGTCGTACCGCTTCGGGCCGATCAGGCTGAACACGTCGCCCTCCCGGCCGTCCTCCCGGACCAGCGTCGCGGTCAGACCCAGCCGGCGGCGGGCCTGGAGGTCCGCGGTGAACCGGAAGATCGGTGCGGGCAGCAGGTGAACCTCGTCGTAGATGACCAGGCCCCAGTCGCGGGCGCCGAACAGGTCCAGGTGGGTGAACGCGCCGCCGCGCCGTGAGGTGAGCACCTGGTACGTGGCGATGGTGACCGGGCGGATCTCCTTGCGCTCGCCCGAGTACTCGCCGATCTCCTCCTCCGTCAGCGAGGTGCGCGCGATCAGCTCCCGCTTCCACTGCCGCCCCGCCACCGTGTTGGTGACCAGGATCAGCGTGGTCGCCTTCGCCTCGGCCATCGCCGCCGCCCCGACGAGCGTCTTGCCCGCGCCGCAGGGGAGCACGACCACACCCGAGCCGCCGGCCCAGAACGCCTCGACGGCCTCCCGCTGGTACGAGCGCAGCGTCCACGGCTTCCGGCCTTCCTTGCCGGCCTCCGCCAGGTCGATCGGGTGGGCTTCGCCGTCGACGTACCCGGCGAGGTCCTCGGCGGGCCAGCCGAGCTTCAGCAGCGCCTGCTTGAGCCGGCCCCGCTCGGACGGGTGCACCGCGATCGTGTCGTCGTCGATCTTCGCGCCGAGCATGCCGGCGAGCTTCTTGCTCTTGGCAACCTCGACCAGTACCAGCCGGTCCAGTGCCCGCAGGACGAGGCCGTGCACCGGGTCGTTGACGAGCTGGAGCCGGCCGTACCGGTCCATGGTCTCCGCCACGTCGACCAGCAGGGCGTGCGGCACCGGATAGCGGGAGAACTTGATCAGCGAGTCGACGACACCCTCGGCGTCATGGCCGGCGGCCCGGGCGTTCCACAGGCCGAGCGGGGTGAGCCGGTAGGTGTGCACGTGCTCCGGGGAACGTTCCAACTCGGCGAACGGGGCGATGGCCATCCGGCACGCCTGCGCGTCAGGGTGGTCGATCTCCAGCAGCAGGGTCTTGTCCGACTGCACGATCAGGGGTCCACCGCTCACGTCAGCGTCCTTCCGTCCGATGGGGCTGCCCGGCACGGTGGAGTACCCACCGCAGGCCGACCATCCAGTGTTGCACGCGGCCGGAGGTGGGCAGGGAAACGCGTACCAGGTGCAACCGTCCCGGCACTCGTGAACGTCTAAGAATGGGACGGTAGCCCTGGGAGGCCCCATGAAGTATTTCCGTGGCACATCCCGGCTGGCCGCCCTGGTGGTGGTCACGCTGGTCGGCGCCGGTGCGTGCGCGCTCGATCCGCAGGCCGGCGGGAGTGGGGGCGGAGGTCCCGCCCCGGTCGGCGCGGCGGAGCAGGTATCGGGGGCGAGCGCAACGTCCGGGCCGGACCAGCGTCCAGCGACGACCCCGGCGAAGCCGAAGCCCACGCCGGCCCGGATGACCCCACCGACGAAACCGAAGCCGTCCACCAGCTCTCCGTCCGGCTGCCCACAGGGCGAGCACCAGCGTGCCGTGGAGGCGTACCTCGCTCAGCTGGGCGGGTTCGGCCGGGTGACCGTCGACGGCCGGCAGTCCGCCGCCGACTGCGCCGCCATCAAGAAGTTCCAGAAGAGGTACGACATCCGCCCCGCCCAGGGTCGCGCGGGCCCCACCACGCACGACGTGGCGAAGCGGCTCGCCACCACGGACACCGACCGGTGCGAGGCCGGCTCGGGCCTGACGTTCTGCATCGACCTGACCCGGCAGACCACCTGGGTGATGCGCGACGGCAAGGTGATCGTGGAGCCCACGGTGACCCGTACCGGGATGGCCGGCTACCGGACGCCGGCCGGCACCTACGAAATCAACTTCCGCAACGTCAAGGAATGGTCCGACCCGTACGAGGTCTGGCTGCCCTACTGGCAGCACTTCACCCAGGGCATGGGCTTCCACGAGACCACCAGCTACCTGCACGACAAGTCGATCGGCTCGCACGGCTGCGTCAACCTGCTGCACACCGACGCGGTCCGGTACTGGGAACTCGGCAAGGTCGGCAGCCGGGTGGTGCTCGTCGGACGGCGCCCCGGCACCTGAGCGGCTAATCGGCGGGCCGGAAGCCAGGGTGTTTCGCCCTGTCACTCGCGCCACAACGGTGCCACGCTGAACGTCCGGCGTCGTACCGCACGGGGAGGCGCAGATGGCGCTCGATCATGACGTGGCCCGGGAGCACGACCAGGGCGAAGAGGTGTCCACCGCGACCGTGGTCGCGTACGTGGTCGCCGCGGTGGCGGTCTTCGGCTGGTTCCTCTACGGCTGGCTCGTGCTCCGGCAGGGCTTTGTCAATTCGGTGGGCGAGGCCGCCGGCACCGGGTTCGCGTTGCTGCTGGTCGTCTCGATCGTCGGCACGGTACGCCGCAGCCGCCGCTGACCGGCTCCGTTGCCGCCGGACCGGCCCCCGACCGGCAACGGCCGGTCCGGTGGCTCAGTCGGGGCGTACCGCCGCGGTGATCCGGTGCAGCGCGAAGGTGTGCAGCATCTCCGTCCGCTCGTCCTCCGCACGCAGGTAGCCGGCACCGATGGAGACCGGCTTGACCAGCCGGGAGGCGGTTGCCCCGTGCGCGTCGACGTAGCCGACCCAGACCAGCGCCTTGTCCCGGACCGCCTGCTGGAGCACCGCGAGAGCATCGCTGTGGCCCTGGGTCGGCGCCGGACCGGTGGCACCTCGTCCGACGCCGCGTACCGCCGCCGGGGCCCGCCGGGCCGCCCGCGCCGCCGCGTCGCCGCGCCGGATCTGCTCCACCACCCCGAGCAGCCGCGGCATCGGCACCCTCGGTGCGGCCAGCGGGTCCAGCGTCCGGGTGGCCACCGACACCCGGGCGGCCGCCCGCCGGGTCTTCGGGCGGGACAGCACCGCTGCGCCGCTGGCGTCCTCGGGCACCGGGGCGTACCCGGCGTCGCGCAGCGCGCCCAGCAGCCGCCCCACCTGGTACGGGCTCACCAGCACGGTCGGCGCCAGCCGGCGCAACGCCAGCGACTCCAGCCGCCGGTCGGCGCAGACCTCGCTGAGTAAAGCCTCGTCGTCACTGCGCAGGTACGCGCCGGCGGACCCGGCCCGCAGCCCGCCGTGCCGGCGGGCCACGTCGTCGATCAGGTATGTGAGGGACTGCGGCACCGGTGTGCGGGACCTCCGCCGGAAGAGCCCGTGCAGGTCGTCGGCGGTGTAGCCCGCGTCCAACGCCCGGCGCACGCTGGCCGTGGTCACCCGGTGCACGCTGGCGCCGCCCGCCGACTCCGGCTCGGTCACCGCGTCGAGTTCGGCGGCGAGCATCGGCTCGGGCGGGCCCGGTACCACCAGGGTCAGGTCGGCCTGCATCAGGAAGTGATCCACTGGGGCGGGCAGGAGCGCGTCCAGCGCCCGCGCGGCCGTCGACGGTTCCTCGCTGTCGGCCTCCAGGTGCAGCCCGAGCGGGTCGTCGGTGCCGTCGTCGGCGTGGGTGACGTCGGCCAGCAGCAGCCGCCCGTACGAGGTGAGCGCCCCCAGACCGGTCACGCCGAGCTGAGCGGCCTCGGCGAGCACCTCCCGGTGCGCGTTCTCCCGTCCCCGGCTGCGCCGGGGCGAGCGCCAGTCGAGCAGCGCCAGCACCTCGTCGGTGGTGGGCACGGCGGCCGGTTCCAGGTCGGCGAGCACCCCGAGCACCGCCCGGCGGGCGGCCGGGGCGCCGGCCCGCTCCGCCTCGGCCGAGAGCGCCGTGATCGGCCGGTCCCGGTCGTCGCGCTGCCCGACCAGCCCCACCTGCCGGGTCATCGTCAGCCAGGCCCGGGCCAGCTGTTCCCAGCGCTGGGCCAGGGAGGCGGCCCGCCACACCTCGTAGCCGGCGGCCGGCAGCACCTGCTGGTCGGCGCCGTAGCGGCTGGTGGTGACGCCGGGCAGCTCCAGCTCGCCGAGGAGCCCGGCAGCGTACGCCACCTCGATCAGCAGTGCCGTGGTCGGCTCGTCCAGCCCGCCGGTACGGGCCAGGCGGCGCAGATCCCGTACGCCGATGCCGCCGGAGCGGAGCACCGGCGCCGGTTCGGCGGCGAGCTGCTCCATCAGCCCTTCGGTGTGGCGGACGACCTCCATGGTCTGCCCGGCCCCGGCGGAGTCGACGGCCTTCGGCTCGCGGGGCGTCGCGGCGACCGCCGGTGGGCTGGTCCGCAGCGGTCCGAGCGGCCCGGTGTCGCGGCGCAGCAACAGCCCGACCTCGCGGGGAAGCTCCACGGTGCCGGCGGAGACCGGTACGAGCAGCCGGTGCTCCACCAGCCAGCGCACGGGCGACCCGGTCGGCGCGCCACCGTTCACGGGGTCAGGTGGCAGTTGGTCCTCCTCGCCGAGCGGCGGCGCCTGCAGGGCGCCCGGCGGCACGCTGCCCACCGGCGGCCCGGCCGCGAGCCGGTCCAGGATCGCCCGTGCCGAGGGCGGTGCGGCCAGCAGTGTCCGGCGCAGCTTCGCCGGGTCCGCGCAGAGCGCGGCGCTGCGCGGGTCCAGGTCCGCTGCCGGTCGGCCCAGCCCCGCCGGGTACGGCGACACCTCGTCGACGCTCGCCACCACGTTGAGCGCTTCCGGTGTGCCGTACAGCAGGAAGAGTGCGCGCAGCCGGTCGACCGCGCCCCGGACGGTGGCCGGCGCGGGCGGCCGGGCCCCGGCCGTCGCCATGGCGAGCACGGCCTCCGTGGAGGTGGTGCCGTCGGCCGGGTCCCGGGTCAGCCGGGCGGCGTCGAGGATCTGAAGGGTGAACTGGTCCAGCCCGTCCAGGGCCCGGGCCACCGACACGCGGGACTGCGCCCGGGTGGCGAGCGCGGAGACGTCGGCCGGCACGGGCACGACGAGGTCCGGCCGCAGCTGCAGGAGGGCGGCCAGCGACTCGTCGGGAAGCGACCGCAGGTGGTCGGCGAGTGAGGTGGTCATCGTCATTCCACGCTAGCCCGGCACAGGGGGATCCCGCCCCTCGGACGTCCGGCTGGCTCACGGGCACCGGTCTCCGGAGCGCGGTGACCCCGCCCGGTACCTTCTCCCGCATGCCTGCACTGACGGTCGGATTCGATCTCGACATGACCCTGGTCGACTCGCGCCCCGGCATCGCCGCCACGTATCGGGCGCTCACGGCGCGCACGGGGGTGCCGGTCGACGCGGACGAGGCGGTGTCCCGGCTCGGGCCGCCGCTGCGCACCGAGATCGCCCGGTGGTTCCCGCCGGAGCAGGTCGAGCCGGCGGTGTTGACCTTCCGGGAGCTCTACCCGGCGTACGCGATCACCCCGACCGTCCCGCTGCCCGGCGCCCGCGAGGCGATCGAGGTGATCCGGGCGCGGGGCGGACGCGTGCTCGTGGTCACGTCGAAGCTCGGCCGGTTGGCCCGGCTGCACCTTGATCACCTCGGACTGGAGGTGGACGAGGTGGCCGGTGACCTCTTCGCGGAGGGGAAGGCCACCGCCCTGCGCGAGCACGGCGCGACCCACTATGTCGGTGATCATGTGGCGGACATGGTCGCCGCGGAGACGGCCGGTGTCCCGGGGATCGGAGTGGCGACCGGCCCATGTTCGGCCGATGACCTGCGCACGGCGGGGGCGGAAGTGGTGCTCGATGATCTCACCGGATTCCCAGGGGCACTGGACTGCATGATCCAGCTAGCCTTGGAGCAGTAAACGTCTCAAACGAAGCAGGGGATCTCAGGTGCCTACGGGTCGAGTGAAGTGGTACGACGCGACCAAGGGATACGGTTTCGTCACCAGCGACGAGGGTGGCGACGTGTTCCTGCCGAAGGGCGCGCTACCGGCGGGTGTCACCGACCTCAAGGGTGGCCAGCGAATCGACTTCAGTGTGGTCGACAGCCGGCGTGGCGCGCAGGCCATGGGGGTGAAGCTGCTGGAGGCGCCGCCGTCGATGGCCGAGCTGCGCCGCCGGCCGGCGGAGGAGTTGCACGGCCTCGTCGAGGACATGATCAAGGTGCTTGAGGCGAAGGTTCAGCCGGATCTGCGCCGGGGTCGCTTCCCGGACCGGAAGACCGCGCAGAAGATCGCTCAGTTGGTCCACGCGGTGGCGCGCGAGCTGGAGGTCTGAGGCACCAGCCCGGCGGCGGCGGCCCGGCCCAGCAGCGCGTCCACGGCGGCGAATCCCGCATCCCCCAGGTCGGCGGAGAACTCGTTCACGTAGAGACCGATGTGCCGGTCCACCACGTCGAGCTCCATCTCCTGGGCGTGCGAGAGCACGTAGTCGCGGCTGGCGGCCGGGTCGGCCCAGGCCTGCCGCACGGACTCGCGGATCCACCCGGCGGCGGCCTCCGGGTCGACCACGCCGCGCCGGGCCAGGATCGCGCCGAGCGGAATGGGGAGGCCGGTGTCGGCCTCCCACCACTCGCCGAGGTCGACCAGGGCGGTCAGGCCGTGCCGGTGGTAGGTGAACCGGGCCTCGTGGATGACCAGGCCGGCGTCGTACCGACCGGCGGCCACGCCGGGCATGATCTCGTGGAACGGAACCACCTCGATCCGCGCCGGCGGGCGGTCGGCCGCCCAGAGCCGGAACAGCAGGTACGCGGTGGTGCGGTCGCCGGGGACCGCCACGGTCGCGCCCGAGAGGTCGGCACGGTCACCGCGGGTGAGCACCAACGGGCCGCAGCCGCGGCCCAGCGCCCCGCCGCAGGGCAGCAGGTGGTACTTGTCCAGCAGCCACGGCAGCGCCGCGTAGCTCACCTTCACCAGGTCGAACGCCCCGCGCTCGGCCGCAGTGTTGGTGACGTCCACATCGGCGTAGGTCACGTCCACCGGCGGCGCGCCGGCCACGCGGCCGTGCACCAGGGCGTGGAAGATGAAGGTGTCGTTGGGGCAGGGCGAGAATGCCAACGAGAGCGCCACGACCTCACCGTAGCCCCGTGCCGGCACGACCGTCTGAACCGGCCCCCGGGGGTGTGATGCGCCGCCGCCGCGGCCGCGGTCCCGGGTGAGCGGTCCGGGTGAGCGGATCGGAGGCGAAGCCGGCGTGCGCACTTGTGGCGCGCAGGCTTTGGAGCTGATGTCGTAGGCGATTCACAGGCAGCGCACGCAGCGAGCAGACGGGCAGCACAGGCAGCCCACGAGCCACGCGCGCGGCGCACGAGGCAGGAGGCACTAGGCACGCGCACGGCACGCAAGCCACGTGCGTAGCGCACGAGTCACGCGCACGTTACGTAAGCCACGTGCATAGCGCACGAGGCACGCGCACAGCGCGTGGCGGGCGTACGAGGCACGTGCATAGCGCACGGCGGGCGTACGAGGCACGGCGCACGGCGAGCGCCCGAGCTGGCGGATGGTTGGCCGTCGCGCGAAGCGATGACGTAGACGATTCACCTCTAAAGCGTCGCCGGAGCATGTGTTCGACTCGGTGCGGCCACAGAGCGGTCGCGCGATGCGCGGCGTCTGCCCACCACCCCCCGAGCCGTCCGCAGGGTTATCCACAGTTTTATCCACAGGAGTGGAGCGGGTGTTGATTACGGCGGCGCCGCTGATGAGCATCGGTTCGTGGGTGAACTGGTGGACACGGTTGAGCTGGGTAGGACGCTGCGGGCCGTGCGCCGCAGGGCGGATCTGAGCCAACGCGAGTTGGCCCAGCGGTCGGGCGTACCGCAGGCGACCTTGGCGCGTATCGAGTCCGGCCGGGCGAGAGACCCGAGGTTCCGCACGATCGAGCGCCTGGTGCGGGCCGCCGGCGGCGACCTCGCGATCGGGGTACGCGCCGGGGAGAAACCCGGTGCCCCTGGTGGGGGGCCAGGAGGCGCGGCGCCGGGAGAGGGGTGTTGCCGGTGTCTGCGGTGCCGCACGACGATCTGCGGGACGAGGCGGGCCGGCGCTACCCGGCCCATCTGGACGTGTGGGAGGTCCGTGAGCCACGTGACTGGCCCGGGGCCTGGTGGGCCGACTGGTACAAGCTGCCACCCGAGCGGTATCCACTGCCCCTCCCACCGGCGACCTACGAGCGGAACCGGCGCTACCGCGACAACCGGCGCCGACGCGAGACGGTGCGGCGGACCGTTCGAATACGCCGGGTGACCGGCACGGACGTGCCGCGCACCGGTTGGCGGTTCGTCGCCGAGCTGCCGGATGGCGAACTGGTCGGCGAGCTACGGGCCCACGAGCGGAACCCGCACCTGAGGTACGGGCACGGGCGCGATTCCGAACGGGAGATGGTGCTCGACGGGACTCTGGTGGCGTTCAACTACCGCCGTCTGGGCATCGGGCGGCGACTGGTTGAGGCGCTCGTCGGCGGGATGCGTGATCAAGGCATCGTCAGCGCGCATGCCATCGCCGACGGCCCCGGCATCGACCTGTTGTTGGCGTGCGGGTTCCGCCTCGAGGCGAGCCGGCCGGCGGCGCTGCGGCTCACCCGTGCCTGACCCTTCCACCTTCGCGCACAGGTCAGGGCCGGCTTCGCACTCAGGTCAGGGCCGGGGCGGCCTCGGTCAGGGCGGCGAGTGCTTCCCGCATCCGCCACGAATCGCGGTCGCGAGGGCCGATCGGGTTGGAGATCGTACGCAGCTCGGCGAAGGGCAGGCCGGCCTGGGCGGCGGCCACCGCCACGCCGTACCCCTCCATGGCCTCGGCCACGGCGTCCGGGTGGCGCGTGGAGAGCAGCTCGGTGCTCGCCGCGGTGCCGGTCACCGTGTTGACCGTGAGTACCAGCCCGACCGTGGCGTCCGGCAGGGCGGCCCGGAGCGCGGCCAGCAGTTCCGGGTCGGCGAGGACGGTGCTGCCGCCGCCCAGCAGGGCGGGCGGCATACCCAGCGCGTCGATCGGAATGAAACCCTCCGGTGCCTCGGCCCCGAGGTCGGCGGCGATGCTTGCGGTGCCCAGCACGGTGCCGCCGACCGCGACCCGGCCGGCGAAGCCACCGGCCACCCCGGCGCTGATCACCGCGCGGTACGGCTGTCCGGCCACCTCGGCGAGCGCCAGCGCGCGGGCGGTGGCCGCGGCGGCGACCGCCGGCCCCACACCGACCGGGGTCACGGTCACCGTCGGGTCGGCGAGACCCGCTCGGATCGCGTCCGCCTCGGCGGGTACGGCGGTGACCACCAGCAGGCCGCTCACGACAGCGGTCCGCGTGGTTCCCGGTGGCTCTCCTCGTCGCCCCCGCCCGGCCCGGCGACGGACGGGGAGGGGCGATAGATGTGGTAGCCGGGCGGGGCGGCGGGACCCGGTTCATAACCCGCGGTCTCGCGGGGTGCCGGGGCGGGCGACGTGGGGCGTGGGTCATCGGCCTCCGGTGCCGTCTCCTTCGCGTCGGCCAACTCGTCGTCGCCGAGTGAACGGCCGACCAGGCGTTCGCCGCGGAGCCGGCCGGCGACCAGCACGCTCCGGATGGCGGCCAGTACGCCCACCCCGCCGGCGACCGCGATGCCGGTCCGGCCGTCGAAGGGAACCAACCCGAGCCCGCCGCCGAGGACGAACGCGAGCATCAGCACCGTCTCGGAATGGGCGAAGGAACTGGCACGCAGCCGCTCCGGGATCCGCTCCTGGATCGAGGCGTCGACGGTGAGCTTGGCGATACCGCTGAACAGGGCAGCGACCAGGCAGAACAGGGCCACCATGGGAAGCGAGAACTTCACCACGGCGAGCACTGCGACACCGGCCACGATGATCATGCTGCTGGACTGGATGGCGGTCGGCCGGTGGATCCGGAGCCGGGTGCCGATCGCGGTGGCCAGGAAGGTGCCGACGACCAGCGCCCCGCCGACCAGGCCGAGTGCCGCCTCGTCGGTGAGCTCGCGGCCGAACGCGGCCGTCGTGAGGTCGCCCTTCTTGATGGCGAAGGCGAGGAAGAGCAGCAGGAACCCGTAGACCGCGCGCAGCGCGGCCGCTCCGATCAGGGTGGCGATCACCAGCCGGCCCGCCGGTCTCCCTCGGCCGAGCGGGCGGTCTCCGTCGCGGCGACGGCTGAACAGCGCCCGCAGCGGGCGGGGCACCCGTTCCGGCGGTTCCGAGTCGGCCTTGGGCGGCAGCCGCAGCGAGATCACCATGCCGACCAGGAAGATCACCGACGCGACGCGCAACGGCCACTGCGGCCCGAACCAGAAGGCGGCCAGTCCGATCGGGGCGACCAGACCACCGGCCACCGTGCCGTAGACGCTGGCCCGTGCGCCGACCTGGGACAGGCCGAGTCCCTCCGGCAGCAGTCTCGGCACCGCGGCCGAGCGGGCGACCCCGTACGCCCGGGAGAGCGCCAACACTCCGAAGGCCGCCGGATAGAGCCCGAAGCCGTGGATGTAGTCGCTGATCAGCCAGGCCAGGAAGGCGCGGCCGAGCATGGTGGTGGCCAGCGCGTACCGGCGCCCGTGCCGGAAGTGGTCGAGCAGCGGCCCCACCACCGGGGCGAGCATGGCGAACGGCACCATGGTCACCAGCAGGTAGAGCGCCACCTTGCTGCGCGCCTCGCCGAGCGGGACGTTGAAGAAGATCGTCCCTGCCAGGCCGATGGCGATTAGGGTGTCCCCGGCGCAGGAGAGCGCGTGCAGGTCGAAGAGGCGCACCATGCCGGCCTCGCCACCCGCGCCGCGGGCGCGGGCCTGGCCGGCACGCCGGGTCACCCAGCGACTGCTGCCGATCGAACCGCGTAGCAGCAGCCGGACGAAGCGGATGCCGGTGCCCACGGTCCGCCCGAGGACGGACCGCTCAGGGCGGGATGACAGCGGCATGTGCACCATCCTCGCCCATCAGATCCGGGCGCGCCGCACCACTTCAGTAGAAGGTCTCGGGGAGTCCCCGTCGCCGGTCGCGTACGCATGGGGAACAATGGTCTGGTGACCAGGCCCGCCTCCACCCGTGCCGCCCGTCTCGACCAGGTCTGCGCCGCCGCCGTCGAGGTGGCCCGCGCCGGCATCACCGAGGTGGACGCCTCCGACGTCGGCGAGCATCTGCAGGCTGTCGCCGAGGGCGAACGGCTCGTCACGCACTACTTCGAGTGCCGGCTCGCCGGCTACCGCGGCTGGCGTTGGGCGGTCACCGTCACCCGGGTGCCCCGCAGCCGCAACGTGACCATCTGCGAGACCGTCCTGCTGCCTGGCACCGACGCGTTGCTCGCCCCCGGTTGGCTGCCCTGGCAGGAGCGGCTCAAGCCGGGTGACCTGGGCCCGGGCGACCTGCTGCCCACTCCGCCGGACGACGAGCGGCTCGCGCCCGGCTACCTGCTCTCCGACGACCCGGCGGTCGAGGAGACCGCCTGGGAGCTCGGCCTGGGCCGGGCCCGGGTGCTCTCCCGGGAGGGGCGCGCCGAGGCCGCCCAGCGCTGGTACGACGGCGAACACGGCCCCTCGGCGCCGATCTCCACGTCCGCGCCCGCGGCGGCCCGGTGCGGCACCTGCGGCTTCTACCTGCCGCTGGCCGGGCAGCTTCGCCAGGCGTTCGGGGCGTGCGGCAACTTCTACGCGCCGGACGACGGCCGGGTGGTGAGCGTCGACCACGGCTGTGGCGCGCACTCGGAGACGCTCATCGAGGCGGCCGAGACGGCCGTCGACGAGATGCCGACCGTCTACGACGACAGCGCGGTGGAGGCCGTCGCGGTCAGCCGCGCACCCGGGTCGGTCGAGGGGGCCGAGCCGGCGGAGCCGTACGGTCACTCCTGAGCGGACCGGCCACGGCGCCGGCGGGCGCGGGTGTGAGCCGGCCGGGCGGTGCGGCGAGTGGGCGTGCGGTCAGCGGGCGGCGGCGCGACGGCGGCGACGGTTCGCGTCGTGCCGCATCATCACCGCGAGGCCGGGGATGCCCCACAGGAAGCCGGCCAGGCAGATCCAGAGCCAGTTCTCGTGTCCGTGCTCGGTCAGCCAGCCGCGATAGAAGAGCAGCAGCACCAGGCCGACAACGGCCCAGCCGGCCATGCCGGCGAGGGCGAACGGCACCATCGGCGGGTCGAGCGGCTCCGGCCGCGGCGGCTGCTGCTTCGGCACGCGGCAAGCGTACGCGATCAACTTTCCTGGCAGCCCACTGATCTGGGACGATGCGCCCGACGATCGAAGATCACCTGCGAGGACGTGATGGCAGTACCGCCCCCAAAGATCGGCACACCGCCCGCCCCTGAGTTGCCGCGCAACGGATTTGACCGGTTCTTCGAGATCTCCGCCCGTGGCTCGACGATGAGCCGCGAGATACGCGGTGGCCTGGCGACCTTCTTCACGATGGCCTACATCGTGGTGCTCAACCCGCTGATCCTCGGTAGCGCCGCCGACGGTGACGGCAAGAAACTCGCGATCCCGGCGATCGCCGCAGCGACGGCGCTGGTCGCCGGCGTGATGACCATCCTGATGGGTGTGGTCGGCCGGTTCCCGCTGGCGCTCGCCGCCGGCCTCGGCGTCAACGCGCTTGTCGCGTTCGAGATCGCCCCGGAGATGACCTGGGCCGACGCCATGGGCCTCGTGGTGATCGAAGGTGTGATCATCGCGGTGCTGGTGCTGACCGGCCTGCGTACCGCGGTGTTCCGCGCGGTGCCGACCCAGCTGAAGACGGCGATCGGCGTCGGCATCGGGCTGTTCCTGACCATCATCGGGCTGGTCGACGCCGGCTTCGTACGGCGCGTGCCGGACGTGGCCAACACGACGGTGCCGGTGGGGCTGGGGATCGGCGGCAAGCTGGCGAGCTGGCCGCTGCTCGTCTTCGTGGTCGGGCTGCTGCTGACGCTGGTGCTGGTGGTCCGCCGGGTCCGGGGCGCGATCCTGATCGGCATCCTCGGCTCGACCGTGCTGGCGATGATCGTCGAGGCGATCGCGAACGTCGGACCGTCCGTGGTCGACGGCAAGCCCAACCCGAAGGGCTGGGCGCTCAACGTTCCGGAGCTGCCGAAGACCATCGCGGACGTCCCGGACCTGTCGCTGCTCGGCCACTTCAATGTGTTCGACTCGTGGAGCCGGGCCGGCTGGCTGGTCGTGCTGATGTTCGTCTTCACGCTGCTGATCACGGACTTCTTCGACACGATGGGCACGATGGTCGCGGTCGGCCAGGAGGGCGGGATGCTCGACGAGCGGGGCACCCCGCCGCGGGCGAAGGAGATCCTGCTGGTCGACTCGATCGCCGCGGCGGCCGGCGGCGCGGCGAGCACCTCCAGCAACACCTCGTACATCGAGAGTGCCGCCGGTGTGGCGGAGGGCGCCCGGACCGGCGTGGCCAGCCTGGTCACCGGCGGGCTCTTCCTGCTGGCCATGTTCCTGGCGCCGCTGGTGGTGGTCGTACCGTTCGAGGCGGCCTCCACCGCGCTGGTGGTGGTGGGTTTCCTGATGATGACCGCGGTCCGGACCATCGACTGGTCCGACTACGAGATCGCGATCCCGGCGTTCCTCACCATCGTGCTGATGCCCTTCACCTACTCGGTCTCGAACGGGATCGGGGCCGGCGTGATCACCTACGCCGTGCTGAAGCTGGCCCGGGGGAAGTCGCGGGAGGTGCACCCGCTGATGTACGGGGTGGCCGCGCTCTTCATCCTCTACTTCCTGCGCGGACCGATCGAGTCCGTGGTGCTGTGACGGCGGCCCGGGCCGGGTGTCCGGAAGCGGACAGCCGGCCCGGGGCAGCCGAAAGTCCTCGTGAGCCTGGTCATATCAGATGTCGTTAGCCAAGCTCATTAGTTAAGCTAACTACCGTGACGGAGCGGACGGTGACTGCGAAGCGCGTGCCACCGGCGCAGCTGGCCCCCCAGCTGCGTGATGCGATCACCCGACTCAGCCGGCGGGTCAGACAGGCCCGGCCGGTCGGCGACCTGACGATCACCCAGCTCAGCGCGCTCACCAGCCTCGGGCTGGCAGGCGCCCTGACGCCACGGGAACTGGCCGACGTGGAACGGGTGCAGCCACCGACGATGACCCGGATCGTCGCGAAGTTGGAGGAGCGCGGGCTCGTGCAGCGCACCCCCCATCCGACCGACGGACGCCAGGTCATCCTCGCGCCGACCGAGGGAGGGCGGGCGGTGCTCGAGAAGTTCGAGCGCGCCCGTAACGAGTGGCTGGCCAACCGGCTGGCCGAGCTCAGCGAGGTCGACCGGGAGACGCTGGGGAAAGCTGCCGAGCTTCTCCAGCAGATCGCTCGCGCCTGACTCGTACCCGCGCCATCGGGTCCGCGCCGTCCGCCGTGGATGACGCGTACGACTCGAGGAGGCGCTACCAAGAGTGCAGGCCAGGCTGAGCACCATGTTCCAGTCCCTACAGGTTCGCAACTACCGGCTCTTCGCCACCGGACAGCTGATCAAACTGCTCGGCGTCTGGATGATGTACATCGCCCAGGACTGGCTCGTCCTCGACCTCTCGGACAACTCCGCGACCGCGCTCGGCGTGGTGACGGCCCTGCAGTTCACCCCGGTGCTCCTGCTCACCCTTCTCTCCGGCCGTCTCGCCGACCGGTACGACAAGCGCATCCTGCTCTTCGTCGCCAACACCTTCTGGACCGTGCTGGCGCTCGGCATGAGCGTCCTGGTCCTCACCGGCCTGGCTCAGCTCTGGCACGTCTTCGCGTTCGCCCTCCTGCTCGGCGTCGCCAACGCGGTGGAGACCCCCGTCCGGCAGTCCTTCGTCTCCGAGCTGGTCGGCGTGTCGCTGCTGCCGAACGCCCTCTCGCTCAACGCCGCCGTGTTCAACTCCGCGCGGATCATCGGCCCGGCCATCGCCGGCGTGGCCATCGCCATCTTCGACGTCGGTCCGGTCTTCATCATCACCGCGGTCAGCTCGATCGCGCCGCTGGTGAACGTGGTGCGGATGCGTACGTCCGAGCTCTACCGGGACGCCCTGCCCCCGCGCGACGAGCGCGCCGAGGCCCGGGTGATCGACGGGTTGCGTTACGTCTGGCACCGCTCCGACCTGCTGCTCCCGATGGTCCTGATGTCGGTGATCGGCATGTCGTTGTTCAACTTCCAGCTCACCCTGGCGGCGCTGGCAAAGACCGTGTTCCACACCGGCGCGGCCTCGTTCGGCCTGTTCACCACCGCGCTGGCGCTCGGCGCGCTCGGTGGGGCGCTCGCCGGCACCGGGCGGCGCAGCCGGCCGTCCATCTGGCTGGTGATCGGCGCCGCCATCGCCTGCGCGAGTTTCGGCACGCTGGTCGGCCTCGCCCAGGCGTACTGGCTGGTAGCCGTCCTGCTGGTGCCGACCGGCTTCTTCATGGTCTTCTTCGCCCAGGCCGCCAACCAGCGGGTGCAGCTCGGCGTGGACGCCGCGTTCCGGGGCCGGGTCATGGCCCTCTGGGTGCTGGTGTTCCTCGGCACCAACCCGGTCGGCGCGCCCGTGATCGGTTGGGTCGCGGAGAGCTTCGGCGCCGGGGCCGCCATCTGGATCGGCGCGCTGATCTCCCTGGCCACCGCGCTGCTCGCGCTGGCCTGGCAGCTGCGCCGCTCCGGTGCCCGGCTCCGGTTCCAGGTGCTGCCGATGCCCCGCTTCTACGTGACGCAGACGGAGAGCTGAGCCGGAAGGGGCCCCTGTCGTGCGATCTCGCGCGGCAGGGGCCCTCCTAACACATCTGGCGGGCCGAAGCGTCCCGATGCGCGGATAGCGCGGATGCCGCCATTCCGGTGGCGGAGCGGCAGGGCGGAGCTTAGCGTCGATGCGTGGAGCTCGGACGCGCACTGCTGCTCGCCCTGGCGTTCGTCGCCGTGGCGAGCCTGCCTGCGCTGATCGCCCTGCTCTTCTGCGCCGACGAGATCATCGACCGGGTCGCCTGCGGCTACGCCGAATGGCGCGAGCGCCGGCGGGAGCGGCGGGTCATCGCCCGGCTGGACCGGGCCGTCGAGGCCGACTCGTTGACCCGTGACATCGACCTGTCCGAGTTCGACCGGGAGGACCGGCGGCCGCTGGAGCAACTCGCCACCGAACTGCGTCGGCTGGGCGGCCAGCGACTCGGGGGCACCGGCCGACCGATGGTCTGGCACAGCGCGGTGCTCCAGGCGTACGACGACCGGCTGCGTCTCGCATGTCGCGCGCTCGACATCACCGAGCACCTCAGCGAGCTGGACGGCGTCGACCAGGAGATCGAGCGGGTCCGGGTGGAGGGGCTGCTGCACGCTTCGGGGCTGAGCCTGCCGGCCGCGCGTGGGGCGGGCCGCCGGCAGCAGCACCGCTGAGGACGTAGCCCGGTTGAGGCTCTTCGTCGCGGTCAACCCGACGGCCGACGCGGTCGCCGACCTGACCGCCCAGGTCGCCCGACTCCGGATCGGGGCGGCGGCCGCGGCCGGCACCAACGTACGGCTGGCCGACCCGGCGAACGCTCATCTCACGCTCGCCTTCCTCGGCGACGTCGAGGAGGCCCGACTGGTCGAGGCGGAGAGCTCACTGGGGCTCGCCGCCCAGTGGTTCCGCGAGTCCCGGGACGCCGCTCCGCGGCTGAGGCTGGGCGGGGGCGGGCGGTTCGGGCGGGGCCGGTTCACCATCCTCTGGGTGGACGTACGAGGTGAGACCGAGGCGCTCGCGACCCTGACCCGGCTGATCCGCTCCCGGCTGCGGAGCGCACGCCTGCCGTACGACGAGAAGCCCTTCCGTGCGCACCTCACCATCGCCCGGCCCGGCGACCGGGTGGACGAGGTCGACATCGAGGCGGACCGGGTCACGCTGGACGGCTACCTGGGGCCGGAGTGGCCGGCGACCGAGCTGTTGCTGATGCGCAGCCACCCCGGCCCCCGGCCGCGCTACGACCGGCTCGCCGCCTGGCCCCTGTGATCCGGCTCAGTCCTCCCGGGTGCCCTCGTAGAGGTCGAAGTACAACTTGTCCAACTCGTCGCTCCGGTTGCCCAGCGTGCCCGGATCGACGACGTCGTGCCCGATACCCAGTTCGGCGGGTAGCTCGTGAACGGCCAGCGGACGGTCGCTCGCCGCGGCGATCTGCCGGGGAACGTCGACCGCCTCCTGCCGATCGATGAAGTCGTCGTTCGCCGACGTCACGACGGCCACGCTCATCAGTCGCGGATTTCGCTGGTCCAGATCGAAGTTGCGCGCGATGCGCAGGTACTGGGAGAGCGCGGCGAAGGAGAACCCCTCCGAATTGATCTTGTCCGGTACGAGATGGAAACCGAAGAGCACGATCATCGGTTTGACCACGAAGCCGGGCGCCTGAGCACTGTTCGGCTTGTAGAAGGGTGACAGCAGCAGAAGGTGACGCACCGCGTCGGGCCGCCGGCCGGCCAGCCAGGTGGCCAGCACCCCGCCACCGGAGATGCCCACCACGCCCACCTCGTCGCCGAGCCCGGTGACCAGGTTCAGCCCGTCGTTGGCGTAGGTGACCAGCTCGGTGGCTTCGAGCTTCGCGTGCGCCAGCTCGTCGGTGACCCCGTGCCGGGGCGCCCGGGGCACCCAGACGTTGTAGCCCTCGTCGAAGTACCGCTTCGCCAGGCCGGCGTACTGCTTCGGGCAGTCGGTGTAGCCGTGCAGCAGCAGGACCGCTTTGGCTGTCCTGGTGCCGTGCGACATCACCACGCTGCGGCACTCCGGGCGTACGTCCGGATCTGCGGTCTCGGCCGCGACGACCTGCTCGGCCTGACCGAGGGCGACGTCGAAGGTGAGGGCCGTGGGGGTGGCGCGCTGCAGGTCGCTTCCGCCGAGCGGCCAGGCGTAGAGGACGACGGCCGCCAGGACGACGAGCGCGAGCAGCGCGCTGAGGGTGACGCCGACCCGGCCGAGCACGGTCCGTCGGGCTGGGCTCTTCTGTTGTGCGATGTCGAGGGTCAAGAAGTGTGCCTTCCACGTTGAGGGGACAACGTGGACACGCGATTGAACCGGTTGCGGTTCGGAGGCTCTACTGTGTGCTGGCTCTCCTCCGGTGGGATGGGCCGATTCGCCCACCCCACCAGAGGTGCGTCAGGAGGATTCGCCCCGCCGGAGGTGCGTCAGGAGGACTCGCGGGCGGCCGGGCCGCTGCCGAAGAGGACGTCGTCCCAGCTCGGCAGGCGCTTGCGTGGCTTGCCCGAGCTGTCGGTGGGCTCGCTGCCCGCGGCGGCCGCCGCCCCGGTGCGGCGCGGCCGGAGCACCGCCAGCGACGGAACGGCCGGCACCTCCTTGGGCGCGTCCGAGTCGTCGTCGAAGGCCGAGCCGGGCCCGCCGCCGAGCAACGCGGCGGCACCGCCCGCGACGGCTCGCTGCCGCGGCGCGTCGGACCCCGCGAGCGCCGCCGGCGTACGCGGCTCCAGGCCACGGCCGGAGGAACCACCCAGCGGCCGGTCGAGAGACGCGAGCAGGGCGTCCCGCCCGGCCCGGATCGGGTCTCGACCGGGGCGGGCGTGCTCGGCGGGCGCCGGCAACCCGTGCCCGCCTCGACTCGGCTCGCTACGCGTCGGCCCGGGCAGGGCGTGCCCACCCCGCTCCGGCGGCTCCTGGCCGAGGATCGGCGTGGGCCGCTCGGCGCAGAGGTATTGCGCCATGTCGTCGTGCGGTGCGACCGCCTGCCGGGTCTTGTCGAGGACCCAGATCGCCTGCGCGGTGGCCTTGCCCGACGGCCAGGTGGCGATGATCCGCCAGGTGCCGTCGTCGCGCCGGTACGCGTCCCAGGAGATCTTCTCGGTGTCGATGCCGTGCTGGGCCAGCCGGTCGTTGACCACCTCGGCGAGTGGCGTCGGCTTCTCCGCGCCCTTGAGCCGGGTGCGCCGAGCGTGCTGCGCGAGCATCGCCCGCTCCTGGAGCACCGGGCCGGCGTAGCGCAGCACCCGGTCGACCGGCACCCCGGCGATCCGGGCGACGTCCTCGGCGGACTCACCGGAGCGGATGCGGGCCTGGATGTCGCGCGGGGACAGGGACGGGATCGGATCGGCGGCAGCGGGCGCCACCGCGAGCGGCGGGGCGCCGGGCTCGGCGTGCAGCGCCGTGCTAATCCGCTCGTCGATGGGCAGCGCCAGCAGCCGCCCCACCTCGTCGGCGAGTACCAGGGCCTGGCCGTCCTCGGAAAGGGCGACGAAGCGTACTGGGCGCATAGCGTTGCCTCCGTCCCGCTTCGTTGGCCGCACGCCGCGAGTCAGCCGCCCGGGCGTCTCGCACCACCGTACGCTCATCTGCCTTCAGGTGGGGGATGCGACACCCGCATGTCGTGGATGACCTGCGGCGATGATCACGGTGGGTGGCGGCCGCACCGGGCGACGGCCACCCACCGTCATGTCGATCAGAGTCGCTCGACCACGTAGTCGATCGACGCGGTGAGCGCCTCGACGTCGGCCGGCTCGACGGCCGGGAAGAGCGCCACCCGCAGTTGGTTACGGCCCAGCTTTCGGTACGGCTCGGTGTCCACGATGCCGTTGGCGCGTAGCACCTTGGCGATCGCGCCCGCGTCCACCCCGTCGGCGAAGTCGATGGTGGCCACCACGTTGGAGCGCAGTGCCTGGTCGGCGACGAACGGCTTGGCCACCTCCGAACGCTCGGCCCAGCCGTACACGATGGACGCGCTCTCGGCCGTCCGCTTGGCGGCCCAGGCCAGCCCACCCTGCTCGTTCATCCAGTCGGTCTGCTCGGCGGCCAGGAAGATGGTGGCCAGCGCCGGGGTGTTGTAGGTCTGTTCGAGGCGGGAGTTGTCGATGGCGGTGACCAGGTCGAGGAAGGCCGGGATGTAGCGCCCGGACGCCTTGATCTCCGCGGCACGCTCCAGCGCGGCCGGCGACATCAGGGCGAGCCAGAGTCCGCCGTCGGAACCGAAGCACTTCTGCGGTGCGAAGTAGTAGACGTCCGTCTCGGCGAGGTCCACGTCCAGGCCACCCGCGCCGGAGGTGGCGTCGACCAGCAGCAGCGAACCCTCGTCCGCGCCGGACACCCGGGAGATCGGCACCGCCACGCCGGTGGAGGTCTCGTTGTGCGGGGTCGCGTAGACATCGACTCCAGCCTCGGCGGCCAGGCCCGGCGCGCTGCCCGCGTCCGACTTCCGGACGGTCGGCTCGCCGAGGAAGGGCGCGTCCTTGACCGCCTTGGCGAACTTGGCGCCGAACTCGCCGAAACTGGCGAACTGCGCCCGGTCGCGGATGAGACCGAACGTGGCGACCTCCCAGAAGGCCGTCGTGCCACCGTTGCCGATGATCACCTCGTAGCCGTCCGGCAGGGAGAAGAACTGGGCGATGCCGTTGCGCAGCCGGGCCACCTGGTCGCGGACCGTCTTCTGCCGGTGCGAGGTGCCGAGGTAGCTGGTGGCCACGTCGGCGAGGGCGGACACCGCCGCCGGGCGGACCTTGGACGGTCCGCAGCCGAACCGCCCGTCGGCGGGCTTGATCTCGTCGGGAATCCGGATGGTCGGTGCGTCAGCCACGGTTCTCAAGATCCTTCCGCGTGGGCCGGGGCCCGGTGAGCTGGCGGGCGCGGAGCACCGGCGGGCGCGGGGCACGCGCCGGCCGCGATCCGAGCCTGGTCCGGCGGCACTGCCGAAGCCTCATCCTTCCATCCCCGAGGGCGAACCCGAGTTCTGGTCCCACCTCCGGGATTGAGGTGTGCGCCACAGATGTCGGCGAGCGCCGGCTCGGCCGGCCGGGTCCGTACGGGCGGACGCCGTGGTGCGGGTCGCGGCGGCACGGTCATCGTGCCGCCCGCGCGGTGCTGGGCGGTTATGAAGGCGAAGTGGTTTGCCGGGCCGGACCGGCGCCTCACTCAACGTCACATCGAGGGGCTGCCCGGGGTCCGCGGCGCCAGCCGCGGCGCCCGCAGGAGCCCCTCGATCAGACCTCAGACGCCGTGCGGGATGGCGTCCCAGCCCTCGACCTCCTGCGGCTTGCGCGGGCTGTGGCCGATGTACCGGGCGGACGGCCGGACCAACCGCTGGAGCTTCTTCTGCTCCAGGATGTGGGCGCTCCAACCACCCATCCGGGCGCAGGTGAACATCGAGGTGAACATGTGCGCCGGCACCTCGGCGAAGTCGAGCACGACGGCCGACCAGAACTCGACGTTGGTGGCGAGCACCCGGTCGGGCTTGCGGTTGTGCAGCTCCTCCAGGGCGGCCTTCTCCAGCGCCTCGGCCACCTCGAAGCGGGGCGCGCCGAGCTCCTTGGCGGTCCGGCGGAGGACCCGCGCGCGCGGGTCCTCGGCCCGGTAGACCCGGTGCCCGAAGCCCATGAGTCGCTCGCCGCGGTCCAGCACACCCTTGACGTAGCCCTCGGCATCGCCGCCGCGCTCGACCGCCTCGAGCATGTTGAGCACCCGGGAGGGCGCGCCACCGTGCAGCGGGCCGGAGAGGGCACCGATGCCGGAGGAGATGCAGGCGGCAGCGTCGGCGCCGGTCGAGGCGACGATCCGGGCGGTGAAGGTCGAGGCGTTCAGCCCGTGCTCGGTGGCCGAGATGAAGTAGGCGTCGACGGCCTTGACGTGCCGCGGGTCCGGCTCGCCGCGCCAGCGCTTCATGAAGCGCTCGACGATCGTGGACGCCTTGTCGATCTCCTTCTGCGGCACGGCCGGCAGGCCGAGGCCACGGGCGGACTGGGCGACGAAGGAGAGCGCGGTCACCGAGACCCGGGCAAGATCCTCGCGGGCCTGCTCGTCGGTGATGTCGAGCAGCTGGTCGAGGCCCCAGTACGGGGCGAGCATCGCGACCGCGGACTGCACGTCGACGCGGATGTCACCGGAGTGCACCGGAACCGGGAACGGCTCGGCGGGCGGCAGGCCCGGCCCGAACCGGCCGTCCACCAGCAGGGCCCACACGTTGCCGAAAGAGACCTGGCCGATCAGATCCTCGATGTCCACCCCGCGGTAGCGCAGCGCGCCCCCCTCGCGGTCGGGCTCGGCGATCTCGGTCTCGAAGGCGACGACGCCCTCCAGCCCCGGTTTGAAGTCAGCCATGTCGCTCTCCTGGCTCTGGTCGCCGCCCGGTTCGGCCACACGCGGCCCGGTCGGTCGAGCACCTTGGGCGACCCTTGGGGATTCGTTCGGAACATCTTGCCTGCTGAGTAACCAAGTCCGCGACCCGCTGCGACTGTGCTGCATACGACATCCCCGGGCGCGCATCCGGTTCGCGCCTGGGCAAGACTGGGACGGTACGGGCTGGCCAGCCTTGACGGGCGTGCGCCGGCTCGGTGAAAGGGAGTAGAAACGTGACGGGCGACACACCAGTCCCGGCCGCGATGCGTAACGAGTACGCCGCGGGCCGGGGCCTTTCCGAGGCCGACCTGGCCGGCGACTGGCACGCACAGTTCGCCCGCTGGTTCGCCGACGCCGTGGCCTTCGGGCTGCCCGAGCCGAACGCCATGGTCGTCGGCACCGCGGACGCTGCCGGGCGGCCCAGCGGGCGCACCGTGCTGTTGAAGGGCTACAGCCCGGACGGCTTCGTCTTCTTCACCAACCACGCCTCGCGCAAGGGCACCGAGGCGGCCGCGAATCCGTACGCCAGCCTGGTCTTCCCCTGGTTCCCGATGCAGCGTCAGGTCGTGGTCGCCGGCACCGTGCAGGAGGTGCCGCGGGCGGAGACCGAGGCGTATTTCGCGACGCGGCCCCGTGCCTCGCAGTTGGGCGCCTGGGCCAGCGCCCAGTCGCAGGTCATCCCGGACCGAGCCACGCTCGAGGCACGCTTCCGCGAGGCGGCGGAGCGGTTCGCCGACGACGCGCCGATCCCGGCCCCGCCGCACTGGGGCGGGCTGCGGGTCCGCCCGGACTCGGTGGAGTTCTGGCAGGGGCACGCCGGTCGGCTGCACGACCGCCTGCGGTTCCGGCGTACCGACGCCCGTGACTGGACCGTCGAACGGCTCGCGCCGTGACGGAGAAACAACGCGCCGGGGTGCGCCGCTGGGCGATCGACCTGCGGCCGCTGAAGGTGCCGGACTACCGGCGTATCTGGCTCGGCAACGGCGTCGCGATGTTCGGCTTCCAGTTCACCGCGGTGGCCGTGCCGGTGGAGATGTACGACCTCACGAGCGCCTCCCTCTGGGTGGGGCTGCTCGGTATCGCCGGCTTCGTACCCTTGTTGATCTTCGGTCTCTGGGGTGGTGCGGTCGCCGACGCACGGGACCGCCGCAAGGTCCTGCTCGGCGCCGGCACGCTGCTCTGGGCGTCCACCCTCGGCCTGCTGGCCCAGTCACTGCTGCACGTGGGCAGCCCCGTGCTGCTGCTCATCCTGGTGGCGGTGCAGTCGGTCGCCTTCGCGATCACCTCGCCGGCCCGCAGTGCGATCCTGCCGCGCCTGGTGCCGGACGAGCTGGTACCGGCGGCCAGCACGCTGAACTACACCACCTTCACGGCCGCCTCGGTGGTCGGTCCGCTGGCAGCCGGTCTGATCTTCTCGTCCTGGGGGGTCGACGTCGGCCTGCCGATCGCGTACGCGGTCGACGGGCTGCTCTTCACGGTCTCGCTCTGGGCCACGCTGCGACTGCCCGCGCTGCCACCCGCGCCGGACCCGGACGGCGACGGCACCCCCCGCAGGGCGGGGCTGGCGAGCGTCGTGGACGGTTTCCGCTACCTGGCGACCACCCCGGTGCTGCTGCTCTCATTCGCCGTCGACCTGATCGCGATGATCCTGGCCATGCCCCGGGCGCTCTTCCCGGAGATCGCCCACGAGCGGTTCAGTGACGGTGCGGTCGGCTGGCTGTACAGCGCCATCGCCATCGGTTCGATGATCGGTGGCCTCACCTCCGGTTGGATCAGCCGGCTACGTCGCCAGGGGCTCGGACTGGTGCTCGCGGTCGTCGGGTGGGGAGTGGCCATCGCGGCGGCCGGTTTCGCCCACCAGCTCTGGCTGATGGTGCTGCTGCTCGGTGTCGCCGGCGCGGCCGACCTGGTCAGCGCGGTGCTCCGCCAGTCCATGCTGCTGATCTACGCGCCGGACCGGATGCGCGGCCGGCTCCAGGGGGTCAACACCGTGGTCGTCGCCGGCGGTCCGCGCCTCGGCGATCTGCGCGCGGGCGCGATGGCGGCCGGCCTCGGCGGTGGGCTCGCCTGGGTGGCCGGCGGTGTCGCCTCGGCGGTGCTGGTCGTGGTGCTCGCGGTCGCCTTCCCGGCGCTGCTGCGGTACCGGGCCGCGACGGCGACCGGCACTGAGCCCGCACCTAACGTCGACGCCGGATCGACGAGCACGGACGGGTCCCCGGCGGTGGGTGCGCCCGCCACCGACCGGGCGCCGACGGCGTCGGGCGGTGACCGAGAGTGACCGATTAGGGTCGCGGACATGCGCATCCCTGACCAGCGTCCCCCGTCGGGCACCCAGTGGACCATCTCCGCCGCCGGCCACGAGGCCGTCATCGTCGAGGTGGGTGGCGGGTTGCGGACGTACACGCACGACGGTGTCGACTACGTCGACGGGTACGCGGAGGACGAGCTGTGCCCCGGCTCCGCCGGGCAGGTGCTCGCCCCGTGGCCGAACCGAATCCGGGACGGCCGCTACGCGATCGGTGAGCGCACGTACCAGCTGCCGCTGACCGAGCCGGCCCGGCACGTGGCGATCCACGGACTGGTCAACTGGATGCCCTGGCAGCTGCTCGAGCAGTCGGCCGACGCGGTGACCATCGGCTGTGACCTGCCGGCACAGCCCGGCTACCCGTGGGCGTTGCAGCTGCGCAGCCGGTGGAGCGTCGGGGCGGACGGCCTGCGCGCCGAGCACGAGGTGCGCAACGTCAGCGGCGAGGCGGCTCCGTTCGGCTTCTCCGTGCACCCGTACCTGCAACTTCCCGGGGTGCCGGTCGACGAGCTGGCGATGCGGGTGCCCGGCCGGAGCCGGATCGTGCTGGACAACCGGTTGCTGCCCATCGCCGTCACCGACGTGGCGGGCACCGAGTACGACTGGACGAGCCCGCGCAAGATCGGCGATGCGGTCCTCGACCTGGCCTTCGGTGACGTGGTCCGGGAGGGCGACGGCGGGTCGTCGGTGAGCCTGGCCGCGCCGGATGGCTCGGGCGTGACCATCTGGGCCGGCGGGGAGTTCGGATGGTGGCAGGTCTTCACCGGGGACACGCTGACCGGTGAGCGGCACCGGCGTTCGGTCGCCGTCGAGCCGATGACCTGCCCGCCCGACGCGTTCCGGTCCGGCCACGACGTGATCACGCTCGCGCCGGGCGAGACCTGGCGTGGCGTCTGGGGCGTCCGCCCCGGCGCCTGACCGGGAGGGGAGTCGCATGGAGTTCGCCGAGGTGCTGCGGCGCCGGCGGATGGTGCGCAACTACGACCCGGACCGCCCGGTCCCGCCAGAGGTGGTGCAGCGGCTGCTCGACCACGCGGTCCGTGCGCCGTCGGCCGGTTTCGCGCAGGGCTGGGGCTTCCTGCTGCTGGAGGAGGCCGCCGACCGGGAGAGGTTCTGGACGGCGGCTACCCCGGGCGGCGGCGGCCGGGAGCGCTGGCTGGCGGGGATGCGGAAGGCGCCGCTGATCGTGGTGCCGCACGCGAACCGGTCGGCGTACCTGGAGCGGTACGCCGAGGCGGACAAGGGCTGGACGGATCGTTCCGCGCAGCGGTGGCCGGTGCCCTACTGGTACGTGGACACCGGCTTCGCCGCCCTGCTGATGTTGCTCACGGCGGTAGACGAGGGGCTGGGGGCCTGCTTCTTCGGCATTCCCCCGCAACGGTTGGCGGCGTACCGGGAGGCGTTCGGCGTACCGGAGGAGTTCGAGCCGATCGGCGCGGTGACGGTCGGTTACCGGGCCGCCGACCATCGGTCACCGTCGCTGCGACGTGGGCGGCGACCGGTCGACGAAGTGGTCCATCGCGGGCGGTGGAGTTGACCGGCACGCCGGATTCGCCCGTTTGAAGATCGGGCGAGCGGTAGCGAAACTGACATCAGGGAGAAGTACGTGGTGTGCGACAGGCCGCTAGGCTGGCACGGGTCATCGGTGCCGCGCCGTGCGGTGCCACGCCGCGATCCGGCACGGCGTCGTCGGTCGGCCCGGCCACGGGGAGGGAGCGTGCCGTCGTGATCTTCAGAGCGGTTCGGGACGGGCGTCCCTATCCGGAACACAACCTGACGCTCAAGCAGTGGGCGGAGATCCCGCCGCGTCCGCTGCGCCTGGACCAGCTGATCACCACCAAGCGCGAACTGGCCTTGGACAAGCTCCTCGCCGAGGACTCCACCTTCTACGGCGACCTGTTCCCACACGTGGTGCAGTGGAATGGCGGCCTCTACCTGGAGGACGGCCTGCACCGGGCGCTGCGTGCCGCGCTCCAGCAACGCAACCAGATCCACGCCCGGGTGCTGGTGCTCTCTGAACCGGTGGAATGATCCGCTTCTCGCGCCCGCGGCTGAGCCACCGTTAGGGTGGCTGCCATGAGCCCCCGCCCCAGCGCACCGCTCGAACTGCTCGACCTGGACTCCGCGCTCAGCGAGGAGGAGCGGCAGATCCGCGCCGTCGTCCGCCAGCTGATCGACGACCGGGTACGCCCGCATGTCGCCGGCTGGTACGAGCAGGGCAAGTTGCCGGCCCGTGAGCTGGCGCGCGAGTTCGGCAAGCTCGGCCTGCTCGGGATGCACCTGAGCGGCTACGGCTGCGCGGGCGCTTCCGCTGTCGCGTACGGGCTGGCCTGCCTGGAGCTGGAGGCCGGCGACTCGGGGATCCGTTCGCTCGTCTCGGTGCAGGGTTCGCTGGCCATGTACGCGATCTGGCGCTACGGCAGCGAGGAGCAGAAGCAGCGCTGGCTGCCGGCGATGGCCGCGGGTGAGGCGATCGGCTGCTTCGGGCTGACCGAACCCGACCACGGCTCCGACCCGGCCTCAATGGCCACCCGCGCCCGCCGTGACGGCGACGACTGGGTGCTCACCGGCGGCAAGATGTGGATCACGAACGCGCCGATCGCCGAGATCGGGGTGATCTGGGCGCGGACCGAGGACGGCGTCCGGGGCTTCGCCGTACCGATGGACACGCCGGGTGTGACCGTGCGGGAGATCCAGCACAAGATGTCGTTGAGGGCGTCGGTGACCGGTGAGATCGTGCTCGACGACGTCCGGCTTCCCGCGGACGCCCAGCTGCCGGAGGCGACCGGGCTCAAGGCGCCGCTGAGCTGCCTCACCGAGGCGCGGTACGGGATCGTCTGGGGTGCGCTCGGCGCGGCCCGGGACTGTCTGGAGACCGCGCTCGCGTACGCGGGCACCCGCACCCAGTTCGGCCGGCCGCTGGCCGGTTTCCAGCTCACCCAGGCGAAGCTCGCCGACATGACGGTGGAGCTGCAGAAGGGTTACCTGCTGGCAATGCACCTGGGCCGGCTCGCCGACACCGGCCGGCTGCGCCCCGAGCAGGTGAGCGTCGGCAAGCTGAACAACGTTCGCGAGGCACTGGACATCGCCCGGCAGTGCCGGACGATCCTCGGCGCGAACGGCATCTCCGGCGAGTACCCGGTGATGCGGCACGCCAACAATCTCGAGAGCGTGCTCACCTACGAGGGCACCTCGGAGATCCACCAGCTCGTGATCGGACAGAAGCTGACCGGGCTCGGCGCCTTCGCCTGACCGCTACCGGGCACTCGGCCCTGACCTGCGGATACGCCCTCTCCGTCGGCTCGGCGCGCGGCTGTCGTACGGCGGACGTACCGTCATTGCAGACGGCAGTGTCTGACGAGGACGGTGAGGGCGATGGCCCGCGACGCTGACAGCAACGAGCCCACCAGGGAGTTCCCCGGTTACCCGACCGGCGATGCGCTCAAGGACCGCTCCGACGCGCCGCCCGAGGCGTCGGCGACACCGGTGCCCGCCACCCGCCCCGCCCGGGGCCTGCTCTGGGTGCTCGGCGCGGCGGCCATCGCCGTGGTCGTGCTGCTCGGTGTGCAGACCTCCGGGCTGCTGCCCAACTTCCGTAACCCGTTCGCCGAGGAGCAGACGGACCGCAGCCAGCCGACGCTGCTGAAGTCGATTCAGGACCTCAGCCGCTACGTGGCCGCCGAGGGCAACTTCCAGGTGGTGGTCGATCTTCAGAAGGACCGCAAGTACGTTCCCGAGTTCCTGGTCAACGAGCGCACCCTGTTCGTCGGGGCGGGCAGCGTCGAGGCGTACGTGGACTTCTCGAAGATCTCCGACGGCGCGATCGTCGAGTCGGCCGACGGGAAGTCGGTGGAGGTCAAGTTGCCTGCGCCGCAGCTCGGCGAGACCAACCTGGACCTGGAGAAGAGCTACGTCTTCGCGGAGCGGCGCGGCCTGCTCAACCGGTTGGGCGAGGTGTTCGGTGGTGACCCGAACCGGCAGCAGGAGGTCTACCGCCTGGCCGAGGAACGGATCACGGCCGCCGCCCGGGACAGCGGCCTCGGCGCACGGGCGGAGGAGAACACTCGCAAGATGCTGGAGGGACTGCTCGGCTCACTCGGCTACGAGCAGGTCACGATCACCTACGTGGCCCCCTGACCGCGAACCCTGACGGGCACCCGCCTCACCCCGAGGCGGCCGCCCGCCACCTCCTGATAGCCCCAGCCGCCCCCAGCCGACCTGTTCCGCTGCCGGCCCGCTGGCCCGCGCCGACCTGTTCCGCCGGTTGATCAAGAGGTTTGCGTCAGATTCTGCGGCCCTGGTGACGCAAAGGTCTTGATCAACGGGAACGGGGGGCGGGGCGGGGCGGGGGCGGGGGCTTGGGAGGGGGCCTGGGGGTTAGCGGGCGGGGTGGCGGTCCTCGTTGGGCATCAGGATCCAGAGCACCAGGTAGATGATCACCTGGGTGCCGGGCAGCAGCAGCGACAGCAGGAACAGCAGCCGGACGGCACCGGCCGACATGCCGAACCGCTGGGCCAGGCCGGCGCAGACACCGGCGAGCATGCGCCCCTCGCGGGGCCGGACCAGTTTGCGACTCATCGTCGTACTCCCACTCTGCGGCGGTGAGTGCCGCGTCTGGAATCCACGGTAGGAACCGCCCGTCGTCCTGCCCTCGGTCCGCAGGACGATCGGAGGACCGCGTACCCGTAGGTGGTTACCCGCGTCCGGCCCGAGCGACTCCCCGCAGCCGGCGGCCCGCCCGGCGTCTCCGGCCCGCCCAGCCCCGCGGTCCACCCAGCCCCGCGGTCGGCCCAGCCCGCGGGTCGACCCAGCCCCGCGGTCGGCCCCGGCGTCTCCGGCCCGTCCGGCGTCTCCGGCCCGAGCGACTCCCCACAGCCGGCGGCCCGCCCGGCGTCTCCGGCCCGAGCGACTCCCCACAGCCAGCGGCCCGCCCGGCGTCTCCGGCCCGCCCAGCCCCGCGCTCCGCCCAGCGCCTCCGGTTCGGCCGGCGGACACGCCGACCGTCTCGTGCCCGGCACCCGACTGTCTCGTCCCCGACGCGCACTCGCCTGGCATCCTGCAAGGTCACGCTGGACCATGGATGTAGTGGCCTCGCCGGCGGTTGGAGGCCACTGGATCGTTGAAGTAGTGCGATCTTGACCGGCGCCGGCAACGACGTCGGCGCCGACAACGACGTCGGCGGCGGCGGTGGGGACGTGGGCGGACTGCCGAGCGGGGGGTCACCTGGGCGGGTAGGCTCGCCGGTCGGGCACCCACACCCCGGGCGCCCGGCCGGCCGCCCGAGCCCGGGCGACCACGACGGCGCCGTACCCCGCACAACGGGTGCGACGGCGAAGAAGGTGCAGCCATGATCAGCGTTTTTGACCTCTTCAGCGTCGGTATCGGGCCCTCCAGCTCGCACACCGTCGGGCCGATGCGCGCCGCCCGTACGTTCGTCACCGGCCTGAAGGCCGACGGACTGCTCGCCGTCACCACCCGGGTGCACGTGGAACTGTTCGGTTCGCTCGGCGCCACCGGCCACGGCCACGGCAGCGACCGGGCGGTGCTGCTCGGGCTCACCGGCGAGGCGCCGGAGTCGGTCGACACCGACAGCGTGGCGTCCCGGGTGGCCCGGATCCGCGAGCAGCGGCGGATCAACCTGCTCGACGCCCACGAGATCGACTTCGACACGGATCGTGATCTCGTGCTGCACCGCCGCCGTTCGCTGCCGTACCACCCGAACGGGATGACCTTCACGGCGTACGGCGAGAACGGTGCGGAGCTGCGGGCCCGCACCTACTACTCGGTCGGCGGCGGGTTCGTGGTCGACGAGGCGGCGGCCGGCGCCGACCGGATCGTCCCGGACACCACCCCGGTCCGGTACCCCTTCCTCACCGGCGTGGAGCTGTTGGAGGTCACCACCGCCACCGGGCTGTCGATCAGCGAGGTGATGCTCGCCAACGAGCTCTCCTGGCGTAGCGAGGCCGAGGTCCGCGCCGGCCTGCTGGAGATCTGGCGGGTGATGCGCGAGTGCGTCGAGCGGGGATGCGAGCGCGACGGCGTGCTGCCCGGCGGGCTGAAGGTCCGCCGGCGGGCCGCCGAGCTGCGCCGTGGGCTGGAGGCGGACGCCGGCACCGACGACCCGCTGCGTGCGATGGACTGGGTGACCCTGTTCGCGCTGGCGGTCAACGAGGAGAACGCCGCCGGTGGCCGGGTGGTCACCGCCCCGACCAACGGCGCGGCCGGGATCATCCC
The DNA here is from genome assembly GCF_040606825.1 of Micromonospora sp. NPDC005367. Taxonomy (NCBI): domain Bacteria; kingdom Bacillati; phylum Actinomycetota; class Actinomycetes; order Micromonosporales; family Micromonosporaceae; genus Micromonospora; species Micromonospora sp. NPDC005367. The sequence goes on from NZ_JBEXFP010000012.1 coordinate 67,800, forward strand.
CGCCGTGCTGCACTACTACACCCGGTTCGTCCCCGACGCGTCCGACGAGGGGGTGGTTCGGTTCATGCTGGCGGCCGGCGCGATCGGCGTGCTGTTCAAGGAGAACGCGTCGATCTCCGGTGCGGAGGTCGGCTGCCAGGGTGAGGTCGGGTCGGCCTGCTCGATGGCGGCGGCCGGGCTCGCCGAGGCGCTGGGCGGCACCGCCGAGCAGGTGGAGAACGCCGCCGAGATCGGCATGGAGCACAACCTGGGGCTGACCTGCGACCCGGTGGGGGGCCTCGTGCAGATCCCCTGCATCGAGCGCAACGCCGTGGCTAGCATCAAGGCGATCACTGCCGCCCGTCTCGCGCTGCGTGGCGACGGGGTGCACCACGTCTCGCTGGACAAGGTCATCAAGACCATGCGCGAGACCGGCGCCGACATGAAGGTCAAGTACAAGGAGACGGCACGCGGTGGTCTGGCCGTCAACGTGATCGAGTGTTGAACGTGCCGACAGGGCGATCGTTCACCGACTGCTAGCCTGTCGTCCGTTTACTCAGGCGGGAGGCGGCGGTGACCTCTGGGGTCGCGGCGTTGTGGTCGCACCGCAACTCCCTGCGCATCCTGGTCAAGCGCGATCTCGCGGTGAAGTACCAGCAGTCGGCCCTCGGGTACGTCTGGTCACTCATCGAGCCGCTCGGCATGGGGGCGATCTACTGGTTCGTCTTCGGCGTGCTCTATTCGCGGGACACCGGGCGGCACCTGGGTGAGGCGGCGGAGTCGTACCCGCTGTTCCTCATCACCGGGATCTTCGCCTGGATGTGGACCAGCTCGGCGTTGAGCGAGGCGACCAACGCGCTCACCGGCCAGGCCCGGCTGATCACCACGATGAACGTGCCGCGGCAGGTCTTCCCCATCGGGCGGGTCACCGGCCGGTTCGCCGAGTACGTGGCCGGCCTGCCGGTCCTCGTCGCGGTCGCGGTGGCGTACGCGGTGCACGGCCGGGTCCACCTCGGTTGGTCCCTGCTCGCCCTGCCGCTCGCCGTGCTCGTCCAGGGCACCCTGCTGTTCGGGTTGGCGCTGCTGCTCTCCGCGTTCAACGTGCTGATGCGCGACGTCGAGCGGTTCATGCGGCTGATCATCCGGGTGCTCTTCTACGCGACGCCGATCATCTATCCGCTGAGCCTGGTCCGGGATTCCGACCTGCCCGGCTGGCTCAAGATCGTGTACGAGTTGAACCCGCTGGTCGGCATCTTCCAGCTGCACCACTCGATCTGGTACGCGAACGAGTTCCCGAACGCCCGCCTGCTCGGCACCACCGTCGGCGGCAGTCTGCTGGTGCTGGCCGCCGGGTGGTGGTCGTTCCGTCGCCTCGAACCCGCCGTGCTCAAGGAACTCTGAGATGGGCGATGTGATCATCGAGGCGGAGGGCCTCGGCATCCGGTTCGTCCGCAACCGGCGTCGGCAGCTGCGGCTGCGTGACCTGTTCATCCACCAGGGCGGGCGGAACGCGCCGTCGGGCCAGTTCTGGCCACTGCGCGACGTGTCGTTCACCGTACGGGCCGGCGACTCGGTCGGTGTCATCGGGCGCAACGGCACGGGTAAGAGCACCCTGTTGCGGTTGATCGCCGGCGTGTTGATCCCCGACGAGGGTGACATCCGGGTACGGGGTGATGTCGCGCCGCTGCTCGAACTCTCCGCCGGCTTCTCCAACGATCTGACCGGGCGGGAGAACCTGTACCTGGTGGGCGGTCTGCACGGACTGTCGTCGGGCTATCTGAAGCGGCACTTCGACGACATCGTCTCGTTCGCCGGAGAGCAGGTGGAGCGGGCCATCGACACGTCGGTGCGGCACTACTCGTCCGGCATGAAGGTCCGGCTCGGCTTCGCGATCATCTCGCATCTGCCGCACCCGATCCTGCTCATGGACGAGGTGACCGCGGTCGGCGACGCCGAATTCCGGAAAAAGTGTTATGCGACGATTGACCGTCTGCTCGGGGAGGGGCGCACCTTGGTGCTGGTGTCACACAACGAAAAGGACCTGACCCGCTTCTGCCGTCGGGGGCTCTACCTCGACGGCGGGCGGCTGACCATCGACGGCACGGTCGCCGAGGCGCTCGAGGCCTACCACGGCGCGGCAACCCGGTGACCCTCGCGATCGTGCTCGCCGGCGGCACCGCGGCGGGCCTGCCCACCCGTACCGGCGAACCGCTCGCCGACCGGCTGGTCGCGCAGTGCCGTAACGCCGGCGCGGACGAGGTCCGCTCCGCCGCCGATCTCGACGAACTGGCCGCGCTCGTCGAGGTCGCGACCGGCCCGGTGCTGGTGACCGGCGCGGACCTGGTCGCGCACACCGCCGTGCTCCGGCACCTGGCCACCAGCCCGGTCGGTCCGACCGTGGCGCTGGTGCTCACCGACCCGCCGGCCGCCGGCCAGACGGCGGTACGTGAGGAACGCGGCCAGGTGGTCGAGGCCGGTCCGGTGGCGGCACTGCCCGACGCCACGGGGGTCTTCGGCGGCGCGCTGAAGGTCGGTGCGCAGGACCTGCCCGCGCTCGCCGCGGCCGCGCGCGCGGCCGCCGCGGGATCGGGCGAGGGGACCGCGGTGGACCGCCTCTTCGCCGGCCTCGCCGGCCGGGGCATCCTGGCCTTCGCACACCGGGTACGACTGCTCGTCGCCCACCGCGTGAACGACGCGGCCGAGCTGGCCGCCGCCGAGGCGGCGGTGGCCGCGGTCGACGAGGACCGGGCCGAGCTGCGTCTGTCGGTGAAGGAACGGGACGACTTCTTCACCACCTTCTTCGTGAGCACCTGGTCGACGCTGGTGGTGCGGGCCGCGGCCCGGCTGCGGCTCGGCCCCACCACCGTCACGATGATCTCGGTGGCGTTCGCGGTGGCGGCCGCGGTGCTCTTCGCCGTCGGGGGCCGGCCGGCGCTGGTCTCCGGGGCGGTCCTGCTCTACCTCGGGTTCGTACTCGACTGCGTGGACGGGCAGTTGGCCCGCTACACCCGCAACTTCAGCGCCTGGGGCGGCTGGCTGGACACGATGGCCGACCGGGCCAAGGAGTACGTGGTCTACGCCGGCCTCGGCTTCGGCGCCACGCAGCTGGGATTCCGCTACGGCTGGGCGTTGGCCATCGCGGCTATGACGTTGCAGACCGTCCGGCACATGACCGACACGTGGTACGGCGTCCTGCACGACGAGGCGGCCCGCCGGCCCCGCCAGGCTGCCGCCGCCGGTGGCATCGGTGACCGGTTGAACGCCGCCTCGACCCGGGTGCAGGCCGACACGGGTTCGGTGTCGTACTGGCTGAAGCGCACCGTCGTCTTCCCGATCGGGGAGCGATGGGCCCTGATCGCGCTGACCGTGGCGCTGTTCAACCCGCTGGTCAGTCTGATCGCGGTGCTGGTCTGGGGCACACTGGCGTTGCTCTACACGGGTGCGCTGCGTACGCTCCGGGCGCGCTGGATGGGGGTGACGGTGCTGGACACCGTCGACGTCACCCTGCACCGCGACGACGGCCCGCTGGCGAGGTTACTGCCGGCGCCGCGCGCGGTGGGGCCGCTCGGGTACGCGGTGTTCGCGGCGCTCGGCCCGGCAGCGCTGCTGGTCGCGGCGCTGGTGGCCGGGCACCCCCACGGTGGCGCGGACGGGCTGCGCTGGCTGCTGCCGGTCGCCCTGGTGGTGCTGCTGGTCGGCGGCCTCGGGGCTCGTGCCGACCACGGTGGCCCGCTGGACTGGCTGGTGCCGGCCGCGTTGCGAGCCGGTGAGTACCTTTTCGCGATCACCGCGGGGGTGCTCGGTGACGTGCCGCCCTGGCTGATCTTCGGCTATGTCCTCGTGCTCACCGTGCACCACTACGACCTCACCGCCCGGCTGGAGAAGCGGCAGCCGGCGCCGCCGCTGCACGCGGCCACGTTCGGCTGGGAGGGGCGCTCGGTGCTGCTGACCCTGGCGGCAATTGTCGGGTTGGAAAGTATCGGGATGGCTACACTCGGTACGTACCTTCTCGTGGTTTTCGCGGCGAGCGTCGTCCTGGCCTGGGTCGTCCTACCCGCCCGCGCCGCGCGGGCGTCTGCGGTGCCGGTGCGGATGGAGGACGGCGTGCCGGGCTGACGGAGGGACGGCCGGATGACCCTGATCAGCTTCGTCGTACCGGCCTTCCGAGTGCAGGGCTACCTGCGTGAGTGCCTGGACTCGATCCTCGGCCAGCCCTTCAGCGACCTGGAGGTCATCGCTGTCGACGACTGCTCGCCGGACGACAGCGGCGAGATCATCGACGAGTACGCAGCGGGCGACCCACGGGTCCGCGCCGTCCGGCTGACCGAGAACGTCGGGCTGGGTCCGGCCCGCAACATCGGGCTGGACCGGGCCGTCGGCGAGTACGTCTGGTTCGTGGACGGGGACGACTGGCTGACGCCGGAGTGCCTGCCGGCGGTCGTCGATCGGCTGCGCAGCACCCGGCCGGACGTGCTGATCGTCGACCACGTCCGTACACACTGGAACAACGCCGCCACCCGCAGCGCCATGCACGAGGTGTTCGCCGAGCCGCCCGGGGAGGGGACGTTCCGGCTACGCGACCGCCCGGAGACGATGCGGCTGCTGCACACCGCCTGGAACCGGGTGGTCCGCCGGCGGTTCCTGCTCGACCTCGGACTGCGCTTCGCGCCCGGCTGGTACGAGGACGTGTCGTTCAGCTACCCGGCGTTGATGGCGGCCGAGCGGATCGGCGTACTGGACCGGGTCTGCGTCAACTACCGGCAGCGTCGCGCCGGGGCGATCACCCGCACCCGCGGGGAGCGGCACTTCGAGGTCTTCCCGCAGTGGCACCGGGTGTTCCGGCTGATGGACCGGTGGGGACCGGAGGTCGACGGGCTGCGCCCGGCGGTCTTCGAGCGGATGATCTGGCACTACCTGACCGTCCTCGGCAACGGGCAGCGGATCGCCCCCGAACTGCGCCCGGCGTTCTTCGCGCAGATCACCGCCGACTACGCCCGTTGGCTGCCGCCCGAGGGCTACCCGGCTCCGCCCGGGGTGGAGGGGCTGAAGCACCGGCTGGTCGCCACCGGCCGCTGGCGTACGTTCAGCGCGCTGCGCGCCGCCAACCGGGCCCGTGACGCGGCCCGCCGATCCGCCCGTACCGCCCGGCGGCGGGTGGTGCCGGTGGCCCGCCGTAACGCCAGGCGCGCCCGCGACGTGCTGCTGCGCGAGTACTACCGGGCGGAACTGCGCCGTCCGATCGATCCGACCCTCGCGGTCTATGCCGCGTACTGGTACCGGGGGTTCTCCTGTAACCCCGCGGCGATCTACGAGGCGGCCCGCCGCCTCGTGCCGGGCGTACGCGGAGTCTGGATCGTCCGGCGGGACCGGGTCGCCACGCTCCCGCCCGGGGTCGAGTACGTCGTGGCCGGCACCCCGGCCTACTACCGAGTGTTGGCCAGGGCCCGCTGGCTGGTCAACAACGTCAACTTTCCGGACTTCGTCCGCAAACGGCCCGGCTCGGTGCACCTGCAGACCCACCACGGGACGCCGGTGAAGGTGATGGGGCTGGACCAGCAGCGGTACCCCATCGGCGCCGGCCGGATGGACTTCGCCGGCCTGCTGCGCCGGGTGGACCGCTGGGACTACAGCGTCACCTCCAACAGCTTCTCCACCCAGATGTGGGACCGCGCGTACCCGGCGCGATACACCACGCTGGAGGTCGGCTACCCGCGCAACGACCGGCTGGTCACCGCCACGCCGCAGGACGTGCGGCGGCTGCGCGCCGAACTCGGCATCGGGCTCGCCGAGCAGGTCGTGCTCTACGCGCCGACGCACCGGGAGCACCTGCCCAACTACCGGCCGCCGTTCGACCCGGACCACTTCGTCGAGGCGCTCGGCCCGTCCGCCCGGCTGTTGATGCGTAGCCACTACTTCCACGATCGGTACCGGCGACCGCGTCGCGCGGTGGAACGACAGCAGGTCACCGACGTGAGCGCGTACCAGCGGGTGGAGGACCTCTACCTGGTCGCCGACGTGCTGATCACCGACTATTCGTCGGCGATGTTCGACTACGCCGTCCTGAACCGGCCCATCGTCATCTACGCGCCGGACTGGGAGGCGTACCGGCTGGCCCGGGGGGTCTACTTCGACATCACCGCCGAGCCGCCGGGCGCGGTGGCGATGACCTTCGACGACCTGCTCGACCTGTTCCGTGCCGGCGTCGTCTCGTCGGACGCCGCGACCCGGGCGCGTCAGCAGTTCCGCGCCCGGTTCTGCACCCTGGACGACGGACACGCGGCCGAACGTGTGGTCCGGCAGATCTTCCTGGGTGAGCCGTCCGCGCCCCGGGGCCGCTGCTGACCGTCCGTCCCGGCGGGTCGCCCGGCGCCGTCCGGCCAGGTCACCTGACACCGTTCGGCGCGGGTCACGCGGCACCGTCCGGCCTCGATGCTCCGTCACCGCGTCGTCACTGAGCGAACTTGGCACGTTCACCCGATGTGCTCGTGTCATGATCTTCGTCACAGTCATTCGGGTTCGGCCGGACGACTGGGGGAGGTGGCGGTGACCACCGTCGCGCTGAAGGATGTCACCAAGGTCTTCCGGGACGGCACCGTCGCCGTCGACAGCGTCAACCTCGACGTCGACGACGGTGAGTTCATGGTGCTGCTCGGCCCGTCCGGGTGCGGCAAGTCGACCGTGCTGCGGATGGTCGCCGGCCTGGAGGACCCGACCCGGGGCGCGGTCATGCTCGGCGGCGAACCGGCCAACGACCTGTCGCCGCGCAACCGGGGCGTCGCCATGGTCTTCCAGGACTTCGCGCTCTACCCGCACATGACGGTCGGCGACAACATCGCCTTCCCGCTGCGGCTCGCCGGTATGGAGCCGGACGCTCGTGGTGAGCGGGTCACCGACGTGGCGGGCGCGCTCGGCATCGGCGACGTACTCGGCCGGCGGCCCGGCCAGCTCTCCGGCGGGCAGCGGCAGCGGGTGGCGATGGGCCGGGCAATCATCCGCCGGCCGCGGCTGTTCCTGATGGACGAGCCGCTGTCCAACCTGGACAGCGGGCTCCGTGCCGAGCTGCGCGCCGAAATCTCCGGCCTGACCCGCGAGCTGGGCGTCACCACCATCTACGTCACGCACGACCAGGCCGAGGCGCTCACGATGGCCGACCGGGTCGCCATCATGCGCCGCGGCGTGCTCCAGGACGTCGGCACGCCCACCCAGGTCTACGGCCGACCGGCCACGCTCTACGTGGCCGCGTTCCTGGGCAGCCCGCGGATGAACCTGCTGGAGGCGTCGGTCTACGTCCACCTCGACCGCTACGTGACGCTGACCCTCGGCGAGCAGGCGCTCTACCTGCCCTGGGACGACATCCGCAGCCGCGCCGTGGCGCACTACCACGGCGAGCGGATCGTGGTCGGGATGCGGGCCGAGGCGCTCACCCCGGTCGCCCCGGACGACCCGGGCGACGTGCTCCACGGCCGGGTCCGCTACCTGGAACACCATGGGCACGAGTCGATGGCCTACCTCGACATCGGCGCGACCGCGGTCGTGGTGGACGAGATGGGCAGCCGCGGCGCGCCCGGGGACGTCGGTCAGCGCGGGCGGCGCCGCTTCGGTCAGGTGGTGCAGCGGCTCGCCGGCAAGCCGGCGGAGACTCCCGAACCGGCAGCCGGTCGCGCCCGGGCCAGCGTGCTGCCCGATCCCGGTCGGCACGCCCGGCGTACGGCCGAGCTGGCAGTACGCCTCGCCCCGTATCCGGCGGTGTCCAGCGGGCACCCGCTCTCCGTCCGGGTGCGCATGGACGCGCTGCACTTCTTCGACGAGCGCGGCGACCGGATCGACGTCGGCTGGCGGTAGGCGGCGCGGGGGATGGCAGCACGACTCACCCTCGCGGCCGCGGTCGGGCTTGTCGGGGTAACTACCCGGGAGTAGCGTCTCGCCATGTCCATCGACTCACGCCAGGTGGCGGCCGGGATGCTCGAGGCCGTGCCCTTCGCCCGCACGCTCGGTTTCGAGTTCCTTGAGATCGCCCCCGAAGCGGAGGGTGGGGTCCGGGCCGTCCTTCGGTTGCCCGACACGTCGGCCACCCACAACCACGTCGGCGGCCCCCACGCCGGGGCCATCTTCACCCTCGGCGAGACCGCCTCCGGCGCGGTGGTGCTGGCCGCGTTCGGGCAGCTGCTCGACCGCGCGGTGCCGCTGGCCGTCCGGGCGGACATCGCGTACCGCAAGCTGGCCCTCGGGCCGGTACGCGCCACCGCGCGGCTGGGTCGCCCGCCCGCCGAGGTGGTCGCCGAGCTGGATGCCGGCGAGCGCCCGGAGTTCCCGGTCCAGGTCGAGATCAGCACCGACGACGGCGTCCCGACCGCCGAGATGACCGTGATCTGGACCCTGCGCCGGCAGTGATCCACGTCCCAATGAACGGCCCAAGCGGATCTCGACGGCCCGGAAACGGGTTTGTCGGCCCGTTCGGGTGGTTAGATTCGGAACGTGTTGGGCCTGCCTGCAGATGTGACCGCCTGCCTCTTCGATCTTGACGGTGTGCTGACGCAGACCGCCCGGGTACACAACGCGGCCTGGACCGAGACGTTCAACGCGTTCCTGCGACAGCGGGCCACCGCCACCGGGGAGCCGTACCGGCCGTTCGACCCCGGACCCGACTACAACCGCTACGTCGACGGGCGGCCCCGCGCGGACGGTGTACGGACGTTCCTGGCCTCCCGGGGGATCGACCTCCCGGAGGGTTCGCCGGACGACCCGCCCGAGACGGAGACGGTGAACGGGATCGGCAACCGCAAGAACGTCCTGCTCCTGCACGAGCTGCGCACGCGTGGTGTGGACGTCTACCCGGGCTCGGTGAGGTACGTGAAGGCGGCGGCCGCCGCCGGGCTGCGGCGGGCCGTGGTCACGGCGAGCGCCAACGGCCGCGAGGTGGTCGCCGCCGCCGGCTTGGAACCGCTGATCGAGGCGCGGGTGGACGGCCTGGTCGCCCGCGCGGAGAACCTGCGCGGCAAACCGCAACCGGACACCTTCCTCGCCGGGGCGCGGGCACTCGGCGTCGACCCGTCGCGGGCGGCCGTCTTCGAGGACGCGCTTTCCGGTGTGGCCGCCGGCCGTGCCGGTGGCTTCGGATACGTGGTGGGGGTCGACCGGGTGGGCCAGGCAGACGCGTTGCGCGCGCACGGTGCCGACGTCGTGGTTCGAGATCTGTCCGAGCTGCTCGACGAAGGGCACGACGCATGATCAGGGAGCGGGCCTATCCGGTCGATCCGTGGCACGTACGGGAAATCCGGCTGGACATGGACGTGCTGGCCCAGTCCGAGTCGGTCTTCGCGCTCTCCAACGGCCACATCGGGCTACGTGGAAACCTGGACGAGGGGGAGCCGCACGGCCTGCCCGGCACCTACCTGAACTCCTTCTACGAGCTGCGCCCGTTGCCGTACGCGGAGGCCGGCTACGGCTTCCCCGAGTCCGGCCAGACCATCGTCAACGTGACCAACGGCAAGCTGATCCGGCTGCTGGTCGACGACGAGCCGCTCGACGTCCGCTACGGCGAGGTGCTCGCCCACGAGCGCACCCTCGACATGCGCGCCGGGACCCTGTACCGGGAGGTGCACTGGCGTTCGCCGTCCGGCCGTGAGGTCAAGGTCCGCACCACGCGGCTGGTCTCGTTCACCCAGCGATCGGTGGCCGCGATCCACTACGAGGTGGAGGCGGTCGGCGACCCGCTGCGGCTGATCCTCCAGTCGGAGCTGGTCGCGAACGAGTCGCTGCCGGCGCAGAGCCGCGACCCCCGGGTGGCCGCGGTGCTCGAATCGCCGCTGCAGGCCGAGGAGGAGCTGACCGCCAACGACGGCGGTCTGCTCGTCCACCGGACCAAGGTCTCCGGGCTGCGGGTCGCCGCCGCCATGGATCACGAGGTGTACGGGCCCGAGCGTACGAGCATCGAGTCCGAAGGGTACGAGGACTGGGTCCGCACCACGATCGGCTGCGTGCTCCGACCGGGCGAGAAGCTGAGGGTGGTCAAGTACCTGGCGTATGGCTGGTCCAGCCGACGGTCGTTGCCGGCGCTGCGTGACCAGGTCGGCGCGGCGCTGGCCGCCGCACGGCTCGACGGTTGGGACGGGCTCTGCCGTGACCAGCGGGCCTACCTGGACGAGTTCTGGGACGCGTCGGACGTCCGGGTCGAGGGTGACCCGGAGGTGCAACAGGCCGTCCGTTTCGGCCTCTTCCACGTGCTCCAGGCCGGCGCCCGCGCCGAACGCAGGCCGATCTCGGCCAAGGGGCTCACTGGCCCGGGGTACGACGGGCACGCGTTCTGGGACACCGAGATGTTCGTGCTGCCGGTGCTCACGTACACCCAGCCGAGTGCGGTCCGCGACGCGCTGCACTGGCGGCACGGGACCCTCGATTCGGCCCGGGAGCGGGCCCAGACGTTGAACCTGAAGGGCGCGGCGTTCCCCTGGCGGACGATCGAGGGACCGGAATCCTCCGGATACTGGCCCGCGGGCACCGCGGCGTTCCACATCGGGGCCGACATCGCCGACGCGCTGCGCCGGTACGTGCTGGCCACCGGGGACGAACAGCTGGAGCGTGAGATCGGCCTGGAACTGCTGGTGGAGACCGCCCGGCTGTGGCGCTCCATCGGCCACCACGACCGGCACGGCAAGTTCCACATCGACGGGGTGACCGGGCCGGACGAGTACACGGCGGTCAAGAACGACAACGCCTACACCAACCTGATGGCGCAGCGGAACCTGCTCTTCGCGGCCGAGCTGGTGAACCGCTACCGTGACGACGCGGTGCGCCTCGGCGTCACCGACGAAGAGGCGGCCAGCTGGCGGGACGCCGCGTCGGACATGCACGTCCCGTACGACGACGACGTCGACGTGCACCAGCAGGTGGAGGGGTTCACCCGGCTCCAGGAGTGGGACTTCCTGCACACCCCGTCGGAGAAGTACCCGCTGCTGCTGCACTATCCGTACTTCGACCTGTACCGGAAACAGGTCGTCAAGCAGGCGGACCTGGTGCTTGCCATGCACTGGCGGGGTGACGCGTTCACCCCGGAGCAGAAGCTGCGGAACTTCCTCTACTACGAGCGCCGTACGGTGCGGGACTCGTCACTGTCGGCCTGCACCCAGGCGGTGCTGGCCGTCGAGGTCGGTCACCCGGAGCTGGCGCACAGCTACCTCCGCGAAGCCGCACTGATGGATCTGCACGACCTGAACGAGAACACCCGCGACGGTGTGCACATGGCCTCGCTCGCCGGTGCCTGGATCGCGCTGGTGGCCGGGTTCGGTGGGCTACGCGACCACGACGGCACGTTGTCGTTCGCACCCCGGCTCTCCAGCACGCTGAACCGCCTCGAGTTCTCGCTCCTCTGGCGGGGCCGGCGACTGCGGGTGGACGTGCGCCCCCACCAGACGACGTACGCGTTGCGCCACGGCGACCAGGACGATGTGATCGAACTGCGCCACCACGGAGAGGTTGTCCGGGTCACCTGCGACGAGCCGGTGACGGTGCCGATTCCCGCGGAGCATCCCGCCGGGCCGACCCCGGAGCAACCGCCCGGCCGGCAGCCGCTGCTCCGGCTACCGGAGACCGAGGCGTGACGCGCGGTCGGGGTGGGACCGTCCCACCCCGACCGTGATGCTCAGGTCAGAAACGGTCACCCGTCGAGGGGTGGCCTCCCGAGTCACGCGGTGCCATCGCCCGGGGATCGTCGGCCGTACGCGCGTGGGCGGCGTTGTCCGCCCAGTCCTTGTTGCGTTCGGCCGACTCTAGCCGGCTTTCCTCCTCGGACCTCTGCTTATGTCGGGACGCCTGTTGCTGCCGGGACGTCTGCCGCTGCTGGGCCATGGTGATCCTCGCGATCCGTCGGGGCGCGGCTGCGCCGACACGGTCTGCGGTCGATCGTCGGCTACCCGACGCGCCCGTCGACAAACGCCACGGCCGGCGCGGGGGCGGTGCCGGCAGGGCGCGGTCGGGGCCGCGGTGCCCGGCACGGCAGGCTTGCGCTGCGCCCGGCGGGGTAAGACGGTCCCCGCCGGGCGCAGCGGCCCGCGCGGGCGGAGGTCTGGACATGGACGTGCGTGAGGCGACGATTCCGGTCAGAAACGTGGAGCTGGTGGCCGATGTGGTCCTCCCCGCCGATCCCGTCGGGGTGGTGCTCTTCGCGCACGGCAGTGGCAGCTCCCGGCACAGCCCCCGCAACGTCGCGGTCGCCCGCGAACTCAACCAACGCGCGCTCGGCACCGTGCTGGTCGACCTGCTCACGCCGGCCGAGGACGCGGTGGACTCCCGTACCGCCGAGCTGCGCTTCGACATCGAACTGCTCGCCGACCGGTTGGCCGCGATCGTCGACTGGCTGGGCACCGCGGAGGGGACACGCGGCCTTCCGATCGGGCTCTTCGGTGCCAGCACCGGCGCCGCCGCGGCACTGGTCTGCGCGGCGGCCCGGCCCGCGCAGGTGAATGCGGTGGTCTCCCGCGGGGGACGACCGGACCTGGCCCATTCCGCGCTCGCCGCGGTACGCGCCCCGACCCTGTTGCTCGTGGGCGGCCTCGACGACGAGGTGATCGCCCTCAACGAGCAGGCGAGTGGCCAACTACCCGGCACGGTCGAGCTGCACATCGTGAACGGCGCCACCCACCTCTTCGAGGAACCCGGCACCCTCGACCAGGTCACCGCCGCGGCCGGCGACTGGTTGACCAGGCACCTCACCCGCTGACCAGTTTGCCGCCGCGGGCCCTGGGAAGACATCAGGTTCGATGCCCGGACCGAGGAGGATACGCCGTGAGCGACTTCATGGACAAGGCCAAGGATCTCGTGAACAAGCACGACAAGCAGGTCGACCGAGGGCTGGAAAAGGGCGGCGAGATGGCCAACAAACGCACCGGCGGCAAGTACGACGACCAGATCGACAAGGCCGTCGACCGGACCCAGGCGCGTACCGGTGAGGGCGACCAGGCGCGCTGAGCGGAAACGCCGTTCCCGGGGTGCCGTGTCACGGCACCCCGGGAAAGTCCTGTTCGCCCGGACCCGCCTGCCCGGACGTCGCGGGGCGGCGGGTCGCCCAAGTCGTTGGTCGTGGGGCAAGAGCCGCCACGGCCAACGATTCGCCGGTCCCGGGCGGGGTAACTACCGTCATGACCGACGACCGTCCTGACCAGGACTCCGAACGGTCGCCACTAGGCATGGCTGCCGCGCAGAGCGGCAAGCACCTCAGGCACGCCCGGCGCCGCGGTGGCGAGGAGAGCAAGGCGCGGATGCGCCAGCTGGAGGTCATCCTCGTGATCGCGGTGCAGGCCGGGTTCGCCGCGGCGCTCGCCACCCTCATCGCGCAGAAGTTGTTCGGCAGCGGCATGCACGTGTTCGCCCCGGCGGCCGCGGTCGCCACCATCGCCTCCGCGATCGGGCAGCGTGCCCGCCGCACCTTCGAGTTGCTGGGCGGGGTCGGGCTCGGCATCGTGATCGGCGACCTGCTGCGCTACTTCCTCGGTGTCGGTGCCTGGCAGACCGGGCTGGTGGTGGGCCTGGCGATCGTGACCGCGCTGCTGGTGGCCGGCCGGGGCAGCGCGCTGGTCGGTCAGGCGGGTGGTACGGCCGTCCTGATCTCCACACTGACCCCGGCGGAGGGAAACCTCGAACTTCCCCGGATCTTCGACGCGCTGATCGGGGGCGGCGTCGGTCTGGTCGTCGTCGTGCTGCTGCTGCCGGTCAACCCGATCCGGGTGCTGGATCGGGCGGCGTCACCGGTCTTCTCGACGGTCGCGGACCAACTCGGTGAGATCGGCGTCGCCCTCCGCCGGCGTGACGCGGATCGGTCGATCCGAGCCTTGGAGCGGGTGCGTGGCCTCGAAGCCGACATCGGCCGGTTGAACGAGGCGCTGAGCGGGGCGGAGGAGGTGGTCACGCTGGCCCCGGCACGCTGGCACCGCCGGAGACAGTTCCACCGGTACGCCCGCAGCCTGCAACATGTCGAACGGCTGGCGCTGAACGTCCGGGTCATGGCGAGACGTTCGGCGACCGCCATTCAGTACAAGGAACCCATTCCGGACGAGCTGCCTGGCGCCTTCGTGCGGCTGTCCGAATCGGTGCTGAAGATGCGCGACGAGTGCCGACTCGACAACAAACCCGACCGAACCCGGGCCCTCATCCTGGAATCCGCCAACCTCGCCGGCCGGGCTTGGGCACAGGGCGTCCACTCGTTCGGCGACACCCTGACCACCGATCTCCGGGCCAGCGCCAGCGACCTGCTCCGGGCCACCGGTTACGAGCCCGCCGAAGCGAACCGGCTCGTCCGTACGGCGGCCGGTGCCGGGCAGCGATCGATCCGTCCGTTGATGCACCGCCGGCTGCACCGGGCCGCCCGGCGGGACTTCTCCACCAGGGACGCCCGGCTGTCCCGTCGGTCCTCGTTGCGTACCGGCAAGCGGGCCGGCAAGGTGCGGAGCACCGCGCGCCCCGGTAGGAGCAGCCCGGCACGGTGATGCTCGGATCAGGCGGAGTAGCCGCGCTCCGCGATCCAGTTGGCGACCTTGACGAGTGGCATCCAGTACTCGCCGTCGGCCGGGTCGGCCGGGTCGGCGATCTGGATGTTGTCGCCACCGTCCCGGTAGCCGATCAGGGTCACGTAGTGGCCACCCTCGTACGAGTGCGGAACGCCGTTGGCGTCCACGGCCGTGCCCTTGACGTTCGCCACCACCGGGCGGCCGTCGTCGAGCGCCGTCATCGCATCGGTACGCAGACGCTCCACCTCGTTCGGCTTGGCCGTCGAGTCCGGAATCTCGGTGGTCCGGTACTTGCCACCGGTCAGCTGATTGAGCACCCGGGTGGTGTCCAGGGCGGACGGGGTGCCCGCCTCGGTGGTGCCCAGCAGCGCGGCGACGTCGTCCTGCGAGATCTCCTTGCCCTGCGCGGAGAGCGCGATCCGCGTCGCGGCGGGTCCGCAGTAGAAGAAGTTCGGCTGGGCCTGGTAGTCCACGCGCACGAGGCGCTCGGCCCGCCGGTCGTGGCCACCCTTGTCGGCCTGTGCGCCCTTGGCCGGGTTGCTCTGGGGCGGGACGGTCGTGATCGGGCCGCTCTGGGGCCCGCCGGTCGTGATCGGGCCGCTCTGGGGCGGAGCGGCGTGTGCGGCCACTGCGGGACCCAGCGCGCACCCGCCGGCGACCAGCAGGCCGGCCACGGAGAGGCCGCTCTTGTGAAGAACCGGATTCATGGGTCGGGCTCCAATCGGGGGTAGCGCCTCCGCGGAAGCGCAAGCACCAGGAGGGGGCTCGGCTCAGCTACAGAACGACGCCCGGCCCGTACGGCCCACGGGCGTCCCGGGGTTGTAACGGCCCTGCTCCGGCCGGCATTCCGGCGTCCGGCGACCCGGTGCCGGCGTCCCGTTACGCACTTTCGGCGTCCCCGCACGCACTTTTCGGCGTCCCCGCACGCACTTTTCGGCGTCCCGCGAACGGGCGTCCCTCGTGTCACACGCTGTCGGCGTCGCGTTCCGTCAAGATCGCACGACAAGATCGCGCGACAAGATCGCGCTGCAACAGGGAAATAGTGGCCTCCGATCGCAGGGAGGCCACTATTTCCTAGATGAAGCGCGATCTTGTCGCGCACACGCGATCTTGTCGCGCACACGCGATCTTGTCGCGCACACGCGATCGCGGCGCACACGCGATCGCGGCGCACACGCGATCGCGGCGCACGCGCGATCTTGCGGCGCACAGGCAATCTCGCGGTCCACGGCGATGGTGCGGGCGCGCGTGATGGTGTGGCGCATGCGTTGGTGCGGCGCGCACGTGGAATGGTCCGGCGCGCGGGTGACGGTGCGGCGCAGCGCGCGGGCGTGGCGCGACGTGCGGCATCGTTCACAAACTGCCCAGTACCCGGGTGACGGTGACCTCGACGACGACCCGCTCCGGATTGGGACGCGGGGTCCGATAACGCTCGGCGTACCGACGTTCCGCCTCGGCGACCGCGGCCTCGTCGGTCCGTACGACCGCGCGACCCTCGATGGTCAGCCAGCGGCGGCCGTCGACGTGGCAGAGCGCCACCGGTGCGCCCTGAGGGCCGGCAGCGGCGACGTGCCGAGCCTTGCGGGAAGCGGCCGAGGTGATCACCCGGGCGAGGCCGGACGCCGGGTCCAGGGTCACCCCGACCGGCACCACGTGCGGCGTGCCGTCCGGGCGAAGCGTGGTGAGCGTGGCGAGGTGCCGTTCGCGGCAGAAGGCGACGACCCGATCGTCACGTACGTCCAACAGGCGCACCCCCGGCATCTCCGTCCCCCGTCTCCCGCCGTCGGCCGATCAGCGAACGGGCCGGCGGTCGTGCCCAGGCCCCGGAGGAGCGTACGGCTGACCCGGTAGCTGGCGGGCGGCCGCCCGGTGCTTCTGGACCAACCGGGTGAGGTAGAACAGCGTGCCGGCGAGGATGCCCATGTCGTCCAGGTAGATCGGGTCGGGCAGCAGGTCGATCGGGAAGATCGTGTAGAGGAGCGCGCCGTAGAGAGCCACCTTGCCTTCCGAGCCGAGCGAGGTGAGCAGGCGATGCATCCGTACCACGCGGACGGCCAGCACCACGGCGCCGACCAGCGCCGCGAGCAGCACGATGCCAGCGATGACGAGGACGACGATCCACGCTTCCCGGGACATGCCGTCACGCTAACCCAATCGGACCCAGCCCACCCGATGCCGGGATGTCGACCACCACAGACCGGTCGACGATGCCCGGCCTTCACCACCTGCCCACCGCGCCCACCCGGACCCGGCGACCCGAGGGTCATCTCCCGGCGGCAGCGCCGCTCAGTACGCCGGCACGGCCGCCCGGCCCCGCGCCACGACCTGGTTCTCCCACGTCTGCTCCGCCGGCTGGGCGACCTCGCTCAGCGGCAGCACCGACTGAGCGTCCTCGGCCCGGCGGCCGGTGGCGGCGAACGCCTCCTCCCGCAGGCTCCGGGCCGCCGCGACAGCGCGTTCGGCCTCCCGCCACGCGGCCTGCTCCTGTTCCCGTGCCGCCTGGTGACGGGCGAGGAGGTTGTCGCGTACCGCCCGGCGCAGCACCAACTCCTGTTCCACCGGGTGCAGCCGCGGGTCCCAGCCGTTGCGGTGCGCGAACACGTCGCTGAGCTGCTCGACGGAGAGTTCCCGCTGCCAGTACGCGTCCAGCGCCGCGCGGTGCAGGTATCGCTCGCGGTCGACGTACTCGGACGGCGTGCGGGCGGTACGCGGCAGCGGCATGGCAGCGGCGGCGCTCAGCCGGCGTACGTCCGCCTCGGCGGCCTCGTACGCCTGCCAAGCCACCTCGACCGCGTCCTGCGCGGTGAGCCACTCCGAGCGCCGTCGTTGCGCGGTGGCGGTGGCCCGCTCGGCGGCCACGGCGACCTCCTGCGAGTAGCGGGTCCGCTCGCGCTTCTCCTCGGCGAATTCGAGCGGGCTCGGCATGGCTGCGCTCCGGACCCGCTTGGCGGCGTCGATCGCGAGCCGGCCCGGCCGGAGCAGCAGGGCGGCGACGGCGACGCCCACGACGGCGAGCAAACTCAGCCAGATCACGGCGGCGCGGGGCACGTCGGGTAGGACGGTGGAGAAAACGGTCTGCATCATCTGCACCTCGTGGTCGGTGTCGGAAGTGGACGATCTGACCCGCTGGTGAGCGGAATGACGATTGGGCGGAGGGTTCGATCCGACGTCGCGCCACCTCCGCCGGCCGGTCCGGTCGGGTCCGGTGCGGTGCGGTGCGCGGCGGGCATCCGGTACGGCACGGGGGTCGGCAGCCGCAGGGCTGGAGCGACGGGCCGTTCGATCCCGTGAGCCGAGGCCGGGAGTGGCATCGGTCGATGCGTGCCTCGGATCCGGGGCGGATGACCCTCGGGTCAGGCGAGCGGCGGACCGCGGCGACCGGGCGTGTCCCGGCCGGCGTCCAGGGCCGTGGAGGCTTCCGGCGTCGGCGACATGGTGCCGGCGGCCGGTGCGGCGAAGATCGGCCCGCGGACCGGACGACGCACGGTGGTGTCCGTCGGGGACAGCCGCTCGGCCACCGGCGCGACCTCGGGCCGCAGCACTTCGACCTGGCTGCTGACCACGTTGGGCTGCAGTTGGGCGACGGTGGCCGGGGGCCCGGCCGGTGCTGAGGCGGCGGCACCGAGACCGACGGCGAGCGCGAGCGCGGCCACGGCAAGGCGGGTCATCTTGCCCAACGAACGCAGCGCGGCCCGCCAGGTGGGGCGAGCGGACGCTACGGACAACACGTGACCAATCTATCGCTCGCGGCGGCCCGGCGCAGCACGGCGGGGCGCCGGACCACGTGACCGTGCCCACCCCTCTGGTTTGGACGGACGGCGGCGGCTGGGCCTACCCGTTCTCGCCCGAGGGCTTCCCGGTCCCGTCGCCGGTGTCGGTGCTGCCGGTCCCGCTCGTGCCGGCGGTCCCGCTCGTGCTGCCGGTCCCGCTCGTGCCGGCGGTCCCGCTCGTGCCGGCGGTCCCGCTCGTGCCGGCGGTCCCGCTCGTGCTGCCGGTCCCGCTCGTGCCGGTCGAGGTTCGGCTGCCGTCGGTCGTGCTGGTATCGGTCTTGCTGGTGACCGTGGCGCCGGCCTCGGTCCCGCTGGTGTCCGTCATGCCGGTGTCGGTCCGGCTGGCATCCGTCGTGCCGGTGTCGGTCGTGCTGGCGGTCGTCGTGCCGGTGTCGGTTGTGGCGGGCAGCTCGGTGAAGAGGGCGAGCAGGGCGCCCACCTCCTGGTCGGCCTCGGCCGGATGGCGGAACCGGCCGGCCGGGTTGAGCGTGTACTCGTTGCGACGCCCCACCCGGGTCCGGCTGAGGTAACCGCCGGCCTCCAGGTCGGCGACGATCGCGTGGGCGGCCCGCTCGGTGACCCCCACCTCGTGGGCGACGTCCCGCAGTCGTGCGGTGGGGTTGCGGGCGATGGCCAGCAGCACGTGTCCGTGATTGGTAAGGAAAGTCCAATTCCGGGGACTGCCGTACCCGCTCTCGGTCGTCGCCATGGCCGTCATCGTAGGGCCCGAGCCCGGCCATCCGGTTCCATCGATCCGTGGACGCCTGATCAACCCGGCTTCCTTGAAGTTGGGGCATCGGCGCATCCGGGACACCGCGACATCAAGGAAGCCGAGTCGATCAAGGGACGAGCATCGGCCGACGACGGGTCGGGCCATCGAATGTCCGCGAATACCTGAAACGCAAATCACGTATACCTTGACGTGTCTTCTGGTGGGTGTGACCGTGGATCGGGAACCCGCGGCGGTGACTGTGGGTCATCAATTCGATCGCATAGGGAAGTCGAGGTGCGGGGATGAGCGGACCCGAAGCGCCGATCCTGCGTCCGGAGCAGGCACTGGCCGAGCTGATCGCGGGCAACCGCCGCTTCGTCACCGGCGCCCCGAGCCACCCCAACCAGGATGCCGGCCACCGGGCCGCGCTCGCCGAGGAGCAGCACCCGTTCGCGGTGATCGTCGGCTGTTCCGACTCGCGCCTCGCCGCTGAGATCATCTTCGACCGTGGGCTGGGCGACCTCTTCGTGGTGCGTACGGCCGGGCACACCACCGGGCCGGAGGTGCTCGGCAGCGTCGAGTACGCCATCACCGTGCTGAGCGCGCCGCTGGTCGTGGTGCTCGGACACGACTCGTGCGGCGCGGTGCGGGCGGCCCGGGAGTCCCTCGCCACCGGCACGCCGCCGCCCGGGCATCTGGACGCGGTGGTGGACGCCGTGCTACCCAGTCTCCGCCGTGCCGAGGCCGAGGGCGCCGACGACCTGGGTCGCATCATCGACATCCACATCGCGCAGACCGTCGAGGCCCTGCTCGACAACTCCGCCGTGCTGGCCGCCGAGGTCGCGGCCGGGCGGTGCGCCGTGGTCGGCATGTCGTACCGGCTGGCGGCCGGTGAGGTCCACCAGGTCGCCGGGGAGCTTCCCGCCGCTGCCGGTGTCGACCCGGCGTCGGCCGCGCCGAAAGGCTGACACCGCACGTCGGCCGCGCCGCCGAGCCGGCATCTCGACGTCGGCCGGGCCGAAGGGCTGACGCCCCACGTCGGCCGCGCCGCCGGGCCGACACGGGCAGAGCGAAGGGGCCGCCCCGCGACTGCGGGACGGCCCCTTCGCGTACCAGCCGATCGCTACAGGAGTGACATGTGTACGTGGTCCGTGTGGTTGGACGGGCCGCTGTAGGACTTCCATCCCGTGGCCGGGAACCAGATCTGCCGGTTCCAGATCACGTAGTAGATGCCCAGCCGGTCGGCGTTACGGATGAGGAACGCCGCCACGTTGTTGCCGTACATCCGGGTGTCGTCGTTGTGCCAGGGGGAGAAGCCGCTCTTCTGCAGTGACCAGTCGCAGGCCCGCCCCTTCGGGTGCTCCCACGGACCTCCCGGCCGGTAGCAGCCGACGAACCGGTTGAAGCCGGCCCGCTTGACCTCCTTGTACGCGTGCAATGTGCGCGGTGTGATGCAGCCCGAGGTGGTCGGGTCGTTCTCGCTGCACGACTCCGGCTTCCAGTCGCCGTCGTCCGTACGGCCGGGGCCGATCCTGGCCACCGGCGAGGTGGCCGAGACGAGACCACCGGTGAATCCCTTACCGCCGACGAGAGCCAGCGCCTTCTCCGCCTCGCGCTTCTGCTTGACCATGATGGCGGTCTGCTTCTGCTGCTCGCGGACCTCGGTGTCGATGGACAGCTTGGCGAGCTCGGCCCGGTGCTTGACCTCGTTGATCCGGGCGAGCTTCTGCGAGTTGACCAGGTTGAGTTCGTCGAGCCCCATCACCCGCTCCACGAAGGAGTCCGGGTCGTTGCTCGTCAACAGCATGCCGACCGCGCCCATCCGTCCGGTGCGGTACGACTGGGCCGCGATCTGGCCGACCTGCGGCGTCAACGCGTCCAACTCGGCCTCGGCCCGCTTGACGTCCAGGGCCAGCTCCAGCTGGCGCTTCTTGGACTTCTCCAGCTTGGCCTTGGCGGCGGTGTAGTTGCGGTTCGTCGTCTCGACGACGTCGGTGAGCAGGGGAGGATCGTCGTCCTCGTGCCCGGACGGGGTGGCGGGCTTGGGCGCGGCGGATGCCGGGAGGGGCCCGGCGAGCACGGCCAGCGCGGCGAACACGGCCACCACAGGTGTCAACCAGCGGCGTAGGGGTGCCGTCACAGTGTTCCCTTCCGTCGACCGCCGACCGGGTTAGCTGACGGGTTCGGGACGGAAGTGGCCCCTACCGCTGACGCGGATTCACCCCAGGTACCTGGGTTCCCGGTTCGCCGTACGGCGATTGGGCGGCGGTACCGCAGGCGCCGCTGCGCGCCTTCGGCGGTAACCGGCAGCGAGGTTACCTGAGAGGCGGCGCGGCGATCTACGCCCGGATGCCGGCTAAAAGCGTCATTTCGACAAAGCGCTGGGTAGCCAGTGACGTAAGTATCGCGCCGTCGAGCCCGGGTGGTCACGTTGCGGAGTATCACCATGTGCTGTCCGTTCCCATGTCCGGGTCGGGCCGGCTACCGGAGGCGGCGGGGGGAGGGTTCCGGGTCGGACCGGACCGGGCGGCGCTCAGCGCCTCCAGCACGTCGGTCCGGTCGAATCCGGGGCGGGCGGTCGGGTTGATCGGGGCGGGATCGTCGCCGGCCGGTGCGCTGACGGACCGTCCGGCCGTGGTGACGATCGCGGCCAGGCCGGTGGTGAGCGGAACGGCAGCGACCAGTCCGAGCGTCGCGACCGCGCTGCGGACGATCTCCTGGGCCAGGAATTCACTGGTGAGGATCTGGCTCACCGGGCGCGAGTCGGCGGTGAGCAGGAGCAGCAGCGGCAGCGAGGCGCCCGCGTACGCGAGCACGATCGTGTTCACGGTGGACGCGATGTGCGCGCGGCCGACCCTGGTCGCGGCCCGGTAGAGCTGAAGTCGGGATAGCTGCGGATTCGCGTGGGCCAACTCGGTGACCGTGGCCGCCTGGGTGACCGTGACGTCGTCGAGCACCCCCAGCGACCCGATGATGATCCCGGCCAGCAGCAGGCCGCGCAGGTCCACGTCGCTCTGGAACATCGACAGGGTGAGGGCGTCCTCGCTGCCGAATCCGGTGAGGTGGGTGGCGGCGGTGGCCAGGGCGCCGAGGACGCCGGTGAGTACCAGGCTGCCGAGGGTGCCGAGGACGGCGACCGAGGTCTGCGCGGTCACGCCATGTGTCAGGTAGAGCACCACGAACATGATCAGCGCGGCGCCGACCACGGCGACCAGCAGCGGCGGGTGCCCCGCGCCGATTCCGGGGAGCACGAAGGTGAGCAGGATGCCGAAGCTCGCGGCGAGACCGGCGAGCGCGGCCAGGCCCCGCCACCGACCGAACGCGACGATCGCGGCGGCGAAGATCAGCGCCAGCCAACCGAGCGGCTTGCCGCGCTGGTGCTCGGCGACGTTCCAGCTCGACGACGACGGGTCGGTCGGATCGGTCAGCTCCACCACGATCACCTCGTCACCGGCCTCGACAGCGGGTGCGCCCGGGCCGTCCGGGAGCGGTGCTTCGACCTGTTGACCGGCGGCGGGGCCGTTCTCCACGCGTACGGTCACGGTGCCGCAGCGCGTCGGCTGCGCACCGGGCGTGCCCTCCGGCGTCTCGGCCGGGTTCGGGCAGGCTTCGCTCACCACCCGGGTGACGGTGCCGTGGTACCGGGCCGGGTCGCCACCACCGTCCGTCTCCGGTGCGTACCGCGGCCAGAGCAGCACGGCGGCGACCACGGTGACGACGACGAGCGGCACCACCGTCACGAGAAGGACGCGTCGCACCCCGGGCGGGGCGGACGGCGTGGGACGGGTGTGGTCGGCGCCCATCACGAATCTCCCAACGACTCCGGGGTGGGGTACGGACCGGTGGCGCGATTGGTTCAGCGGCGTGGGGCCGCCCCGGCAGGCAAGATCCGGAGAGTCATCGTCGGAATGCTAACCAGGTGGTTTCTCCGGCGCCCGTCCGCGCCCGCCGGTGTCGCGCCGCGTGTCGACGGAGACGCCTGTCGCGGCGAGTGGCGGCGAAGGCACCCGCATCGGCGGCCGAAGGGGCATGTTGGTGTCATGCCCGCACACCCGTCGCACCATCCTCCGGGCGCATCCGTGCCGGCCCACGGCAGCGGGGGGCACGACCGGCACGCCGGCCACGACCCGGCGATGTTCCGCCGGCGGTTCTGGTTCTGCCTGGTACTCACCGCGCCGGTGGTGGTCACCAGCCACATGGTCATGGACTGGTTCGGCTACCGGATCGAGGCGCCCGGACTCACCTGGGTCGGCCCGGTGCTGGGCTCGGTGGTGTTCTGGTGGGGCGGCTGGCCGTTCCTGGTCGGCGCCGTACGCGAGGTGCGCGACCGGGCGCCGGGCATGATGCTGCTGGTCGCCATGGCGATCACCGTCGCCTACGGCGCGTCGCTCGCCACCAGCCTGGGCGCCTTCGACCTGGACTTCTGGTGGGAGCTGGCGGCCCTGGTCACCATCATGCTGCTCGGGCACTGGCAGGAGATGCGGGCGATCGGGCAGGCCCGGGGCGCGCTGGCGGCGCTCGCCGCGCTCCTGCCGGACCGGGCCGAACGGGTCGCGGAGGACGGCCGTACCGAGCCGGTGCCGGTGACCGACCTGCGGGTCGGCGACGTGGTGCTGGTCCGGCCGGGTGGCCGGGTGCCGGCGGACGGGCGGGTCGTGGACGGCGCGGCCGAGCTGGACGAGTCGATGATCACCGGTGAGTCCCGGCCGGTGCCCCGGTCGGTCGGCGACCGGGTGGTGGCGGGCACCGTGGCCGCCGACTCGGCGTTGCGGGTCCGGGTCGAGGCGGTCGGCGAGCAGACCACGCTCGCCGGCATTGCGCGCATGGTCGCCGAGGCGCAGCAGTCCAGCGGGCGGGCTCAGGTGCTGGCCGACCGGTTCGCGGCGGCCCTGTTCTACGTGGCCATGGCCACCGCCGTGGTCACGGTGCTGGTGTGGACGCTCATGGGCAGGGGCGACGAGGCCGTGGTCCGGGGCGTCACGGTGCTGGTCATCGCGTGTCCGCACGCGCTCGGCCTGGCGATCCCGCTGGTGATCGCGCTATCCACCGCGCTGGCCGCGAAGTCCGGGATTCTGGTCAAGGACCGGCTGGCGCTGGAACGGATGCGGACCGTCGATGCGGTGCTGTTCGACAAGACCGGCACGCTGACCCGCGGCGAGCACGTGGTGACCGAGGTGGCAACCGCCTCCGGCATCGAGCGTGACGAGCTGCTGGGGCTCGCCGCCGCTGTCGAGTCGGACAGCGAGCATCCGATGGCCCGGGCGATCGTCGCGGCTGCGGAGGAGCACGGTGGATCCCCACCGGCGTCCGGATTCCGGTCCTTGCCCGGCCGCGGGGTGCAGGCCACCGTGGCGGGTAGGGAGTACGCGGTCGGCGGTCCCGCCCTCCTGCGTGAACTGGGCGTACGTCTACCCGACGAGCTCCGGGACTCGACCGGTCGCTGGACCGCCCGAGGTGCGGTGGTGCTGCACCTGGTCCGGCGTCCGGACACCGTGCTCGGTGCGTTGGCGCTCACCGACGAGGTACGCCCCGAGGCGCGCGAGGCGGTGGTCGAGCTGCGCGCCCAGGGCGTACGGATCATCGCGATGATCACCGGCGATGCCCGGCCGGTCGCCGAGGCGGTCGCCGCGGACCTCGGGTTCGGCTCCGGTGACGAGGTGTTCGCCGAGGTGCTGCCGGCCCAGAAGGACGCGAAGGTGACGGACCTGCGGCGGCGTGGGCTGACCGTGGCGATGGTCGGTGACGGGGTCAACGACGCCCCGGCGCTGGCCAGGGCTGACGTGGGTATCGCCATCGGGGCCGGCACGGATGTGGCGATCGAGTCCGCCGCGGTGGTGCTGGCCTCCTCCGACCCGCGTGGGGTGGGGGCGGTGATCCGGCTATCGCGTGCCTCGTACCGGAAGATGCTGCAGAACCTGGCCTGGGCGGCGGGCTACAACGTCGTCGCCCTGCCGCTGGCCGCCGGGGTGCTGGCCGGGGCCGGGCTGTCGTTGAGCCCGGCCGTCGCCGCGGTGCTGATGTCGGGATCCACCATCGTGGTGGCGCTCAACGCCCAGCTGCTGCGCCGGGTACGCCTCGACGCGGCGAACGCCGGCTGACCGCGCGCCTGCCGTGGGTCGCGGGGTGCCCCGCGCCGGCTGAGCGGGCGCGGTCAGCCGCGCTTCATGAGCCGGCCGACCGCCGCCAACATCTCGGTGGCCATCTCGTCGGCGCGGCCCTCGGCCGCTCCCTCGTGCATGCAGTGCCGGGCGTGCCCGTCGAGCAACCCGAGGGCGACCTTGTCCAGCGCGGCCTGGACGGCGGAGATCTGCGTGAGCACGTCGATGCAGTAGCGATCCTCGTCGACCATCTTCTCGACGCCGCGCACCTGCCCCTCGATGCGGCGCAGCCGTGCGAGCAGCTGATCTTTGCTGGCCGTGTATCCGCGGATCGGGGTCGGTGTGGTCATGCCGGCAAGGATAGCCTACCCCCTGGGGGTATGGTACGGTCCCAGTGTCCCCGATACCCCCGCCCGGTATTCGAACCGGCCCGGGGCCGAAGTCTGCCCGGCCAGTACCCCCAGGGGGTATAGGCTGGCGATGGAAGGAGAGGTCCGATGGTCACCACGACGTACCAGGTGCAGGGCATGACCTGTGGCCACTGCGTGAGCGCGGTCAGCGCCGAGGTCGGCGCGATCACGGGCGTCAACGACGTCCAGGTCGACCTGGCCACCGGCCGGGTCACCGTCACCAGCGAGAGCCCGCTGGACACCGACGCGGTGCGCGCCGCCGTCGACGAGGCCGGTTACGACCTCGTCGACGAGTGACTGGCAGCCGACCAGGAATCGAGGTCCCACCGTGAGCACCCCCTTGAAGCTGAGTGGCTTCGCCCTCGGCCTCGCGGCGGTGTTCGGCGCGGCGTACGGGGTCGGCCGAGTGGTCGGCCCCGTCACCCCGGCCGCCGAATCCCGCCACGACACGGCGACCGCCGGTCACGGCGACACCGAGCATCCGGGCGGCGGTTCGGCAGCCGCTCACCGCCCCGGCGGCCTGCTCGTCTCCGACCACGGTTACACGCTCACCCCGGTCGCCGCCCCGGCCGGCGAGTTCGCCTTCCAGATCACCGGCGGCGACGGCCGGCCGGTCACCGCGTACGACGTGGCCCACGACAAGCGGATGCACCTGATCGTCGCGCGCCGCGACCTCTCCGGCTTCCGGCACGTGCACCCCGACCTCGGGCCGGACGGCACCTGGCGGGTCGCCTCCCCACTGGCCGGGCCCGGCGTGTGGCGGGCGTTCGCCGACTTCACTCCCACCGGGGGCGACCCGCTGACGCTCGGCATCGACGTGACCGTGCCCGGCGCGCTGACCTCCCGGCCGCTACCCGCACCGGCCACGAGCACCACGGTCGACGGCTACACCGTCACGCTGGCCGGCGACCCGCAGCCCGGCCGTACCGCCGAACTGGCACTGACCATCAGCCGCGACGGCGCTCCGGTCACCGACCTGGAGCCCTACCTCGGCGCGTACGGTCACCTGGTGGCACTGCGCCAGGGTGACCTCGCGTACCTGCACGTCCATCCGGACGGTGAGCCCGGCGACGGGCGGACCCGGCCCGGACCGGCCGTCACCTTCCTGGCCGAGGTGCCCTCCGCCGGCACCTACCGGCTCTACCTCGACTTCAAGCACGGCGGCGTGGTGCACACCGCTGAGTTCACCGTGGTGGCCGGCGGCGTGCACGCCGACGACATCCCGCCCGCCACCCGTGCCCCGAGCCCACCCGCCCCGACCGGTTCCGCCGAGCACGGCGAGCCGGGCCACGGGCACGACTGACGGGAGCCGTGATGACCACCACCAGCAGCACCCCGCTGCCGACGGCACCGAACCTGATCGAACTCTCCATCGGCGGCATGACCTGCGCATCCTGTGCTGCACGCATCGAGAAGAAGCTGAACCGGATGGAGGGCGTCTCCGCCACCGTCAACTACGCCACGGAGAAGGCCACCGTCCGCTTCGCCGACGACGTCACCCCGGACGACCTGATCGCCACCGTGCAGAAGACCGGCTACACGGCGAAGGTGCCGCCCCCGCCCGCGGCAGCGGGCACTCCGGCCGCCGAGACGCCGGTGGACGAACTACGCGGTCTGCGTCACCGGCTCTGGACGTCCGTGGCGCTGACCGTCCCGGTGATCGTGCTCGCCATGGTGCCGGCCTGGCAGTTCGACTACTGGCAGTGGCTGTCGCTGAGCCTGGCCGCCCCGGTAGTGGTCTGGGGCGGGCTGCCGTTCCACCGGGCCGCGTTGATCAACCTCCGGCACGGCGCAGCCACCATGGACACCCTGGTCTCGGTGGGCACCCTCGCCGCGTTCGGCTGGTCGCTCTGGGCGCTCTTCCTCGGTGACGCGGGGATGCCCGGCATGACGCACCCGTTCCGCTTCGACATCGCCCGCTCCGACGGCGCCGGGAACATCTACCTGGAGGCGGCGGCCGGGGTCACGCTGTTCATCCTCGCCGGGCGGTACTTCGAGGCCCGCTCCAAGCGGAACGCCGGCGCTGCGCTGCGTGCGCTGCTCGAACTCGGCGCGCGGGACGTCGCCGTGCTTCGCGGCGGGACGGAGACCCGCGTACCGGTCGACCAGCTCGCCGTCGGGGACCGGTTCGTCGTCCGGCCGGGGGAGAAGATCGCCACCGACGGAGTGGTCGACGAGGGCACCTCGGCGGTCGACGCGAGCATGCTCACCGGCGAGTCCGTACCGGTCGAGGTCGGTCCGGGCGACGCCGTAGTCGGCGCCACGGTCAACGCCGGTGGCCGGCTCGTGGTCACCGCCACCCGGATCGGCGGAGACACCCAGCTCGCGCAGATGGCCCGGCTCGTCGAGCAGGCACAGAGCGGCAAGGCGGCGGTGCAGCGGCTCGCCGACCGGATCTCCGGCGTCTTCGTGCCGATCGTGATCGCGCTGGCCGTCGGCACCCTGGGTTGGTGGCTCGGCACGGGCGCCGGACCGACCGCCGCGTTCACCGCCGCCGTGGCCGTGCTGATCATCGCCTGCCCGTGTGCGCTGGGCCTCGCCACGCCCACCGCGTTGCTCGTGGGCACCGGTCGTGGTGCCCAGCTCGGCATCCTGATCAAGGGGCCGGAGGTGCTGGAGAACACCCGGAAGGTCGACACGGTCGTGCTGGACAAGACCGGGACGGTGACCACCGGCCGGATGACTCTCGTGGACGTGGCGCCCGCCGAGGGCGACGATGCCGAGCAACTGCTCCGACTGGCCGGCGCGCTGGAGGCCGCCTCCGAGCACCCGATCGCCCGGGCGGTGGCCGCTGGCGCGGCCGAGTCCGGTGCGCTGCCGCCCGTCACCGATTTCGCCAACGTCGAAGGGCTCGGCGTCACCGGCACCGTCGAGGGTCGTACGGTGCTGGTCGGCCGGCTCCGGCTGCTCCGGGAACGCGGATTCGACGTACCCCTGGAGGTGGAACGGGCGGTGACCGACGCGGAGGCTGCCGGTCGGACGGCGGTGCTGGCCGGTTGGGACGGGCGGGCCCGGGGCGTCCTCGCGGTCGCCGACGTGGTGAAGCCGACCAGCCGGGCGGCGGTGGCTCGGCTGCGGGCGCTCGGGCTCCACCCCGTGCTGCTCACCGGGGACAACGCCACGGTCGCCCGTGCGGTGGCCGAGGAGGTCGGCATCGACGAGGTGATCGCCGAGGTGCTGCCGGCGGACAAGGTGGACGTGGTCGCCCGACTGCAACGCGAGGGACGGGTCGTCGCCATGGTCGGCGACGGGGTGAACGACGCCGCCGCGCTCGCCCAGGCCGACCTGGGCCTGGCCATGGGTACGGGCACCGACGTGGCGATCGAGGCCTCCGACCTGACCCTGGTCCGCGGCGACCTGACCGCCGCGGCGGACGCCATCCGACTGGCCCGTCGCACCCTGGGCACCATCCGGGGCAACCTGGTCTGGGCCTTCGGCTACAACGTCGCGGCGCTGCCACTGGCTGCGGCCGGGCTGCTCAACCCGATGATCGCCGGCGCCACCATGGCGTTCTCCTCGGTCTTCGTGGTCGCCAACAGCCTCCGCCTCCGCCGCTTCCACCCCTTGGACCCTGCGCGCTGATCGTGAGGTTGGCGGCCGGTTCGATCTCCGGAGCCGCCGTCAACCTCATGATCAGCGCGGTTCCGGGGGGTGGTTGGGCCGGGGGCGGGTTGGGTACCTGTGCGGGGGTAGCGACGTCTTGCACGGGAGGTTCGTCATGGGTATCGATGACAAGATCCGTAACGCGACCGAGGACGCGACTGGCAAGGTCAAGGAGCACACCGGCCGGGCCACCGACGACGAACGGCTGGAGGCCGAGGGCCGCAACGACCAGGCCGCCGCGAACCTCAAGCAGGCCGGCGAGAAGGTGAAGGACGCCTTCAGGAGCTGACGCGTCTCGTACCGCACGCCGGGCCGGTCCCCACCGGCCCGGCGTGCGGTAGGTCCGGCCCACCCCTGCGCCGGCCCACCCCCGCGCCGGGGTGCCCTGCGCCGGCCTGCCCCGCGCTGGGGTTGCCCTGCGCGGGCGTGTCCTGCGGCCGGTGATCGACTCGACATCCCTGAAGTCGCGGCATCTGCCGCTTGCGGACACCCCAACTTCAATGAACCCGAGTCGATCAAAGCCCTGCCGGGACGCCGGGCCACTGCCCGGAACCCCCGCGGGCACCCCCCGGCCGTGTCCCGGTGTCGCGAGCCGACGTGTCCTGGCCCGGCGCCGGATCGTTGGCAGGGCGAGGTACGTGCGGACGGGTCGAGCGGGGGACGCCAACCACGGACGGGAGAGGACGATGTCCCAGCCCACGTCGACCGGCCGGCGGGCCGCCGCCGCGGCCCTGCTGACGGCACTGCTCGCCGGATGTCAGGCACCCGGAACGGAGTCCGGTGACCCGGCGACGAACATGCCGGTCCCCAACACCACTACCGCGCCGACACCCACCACGAGCCCTTCGCCGGTGACCGCCGTCAACACCGTCGAGGTGTGCCAGGCCGTCGACCGCCTCATCATCGCCGCCAGCCGGAAGATCTCCGCGGATTCGGCTGCCGCGACCGAGCGCGAGCTGACCGGCGAGCAGATCACCGCCCAACTCCGCCGGACCCTCGCCAAGTTGGCCGACCAGATGCGCGACGAGGCTCGCCGAGCGCAGGATCGCGAGATCAGGACGTTGGTCACCTCGACCGCCGACCGGATCGACCGCGGCTCCCGGGCCAGCCGCCCCACCGCCTGGCTCGACGACACCTTCACCGGGATCCCGGCCGTCCTCATGCGGGACTGCCGCCCCTGAGACGGCCCAGCGATTCCGCCGTCACCCTTGGGGGCCAACCCTGACATCACCCTTGAACGCCGGGCCGGTGCTGTTCACCGTGCACGTCCGTCCGCTAACTTCCCTTTGCATGTGCAAGGGCTCGTTGTGAGCGATGATCCGCCGCTGTCGGGGGACGACCTGGTCCGGGTGCTCGGCACCCTGGCCAATCCACACCGGATGCGGGTGATCGCCGCGCTGGCCCGGGAGCGGGCCTACGTCAGTCGGCTCGCCCGGGATCTCGGGATCAGCCGTGCGCTGTTGCAGGTCCACCTGCGGAAGCTGACGGCGGCCGGCCTCGTGTCCGCCCAACTGGAGTTGTCGGAGGACGGGAAGGCAATGAAGTACTACGAGGTGAAACCGTTCGCGCTCCGGCTCACCCCGGACGCCATCGCGGACGCGGCCCGGACGCTCACCCCGCCGGACACCGTCGAGTCGCAGGGAGCCGAGCGGTGACGGGTATGAGCGACCACGACTGGACCGAGGTGGTCGGGGCGATCGGTTTGTTCGCCCTGCTCATCAGCGTGATCACGGTGACCGTGGTGCAGTTCGCCAAGACCCGGCGGGCGCGGCTCGCCGGAATTCGCGAGGAGGAGTACCGCCACCTCGCCGAGACGTCGGTCCGGCTCCAGGAGAGCAACGAGCGCCTGCTGGCCGCGCTGGACGGCCGGCTGGGGGCGATGGAGAACCGGATGACCACGCTGGAACGCGTCCTGCGGGACGTCGACTAGGCCGGCCCGAAGTCCCGGGCCGTCGAGGGGCAACTCGACGGCCCGGGTGGAAGCAGCACCGCCTCGCCCACGGGCGAGTTCTTCCCGCAGTGCCCCTTCGAGGAGAGGACAACATCTCGTGCTGCGCGTACGCAAATCCGTCGGCTGGGCGCCAGCGGTCGCGACGGTCGTCGCGCTGGTCGGTGTCGGCGGCCCGCCCGCCGTGGCGGCCCCGCCCGCACCACGTTCGACCATCACCTGGCAGCCCTGCGAACAGGACGCCACCGCCGAGTGCGGGACGCTGTCCGTCCCGGTCGACTGGGACCACCCGGACGGCGAACGGTTCGACCTGGCGCTCGCCCGGCGGTCCGCCACCGGCCCGGGACCCCGCACGGGCGCACTGGTGTTCGGTCCCGGTGGACCGGGCGACAGCGGCGTGGACCGCGTGGTGACCGGTGTCGACCGGTTCAGTGCCGATCTGCGCCGCCGGTTCGACATCGTGAGCTTCGACCCGCGCGGCACCGGCCGCAGTCATCCGGTCGTCTGCGCCACCAGCCTGCTCGCCGCGCAACCCCAGGTGATCGCCGACCAGGCGGAATTCGCCGCCACCCTGGCCGGCAACGAGCGGCTGCGCGCCGACTGCCGAACGCGGACCGGGCCGCTCGTCGACCACGTGGACACGATCAGTGCGGCCCGGGACCTGGACGCGATCCGGGCCGCCCTGGGCGAGCGCCGGCTGACCTTCCACGGCAGCTCGTACGGGACCCTGCTCGGCCTCCAGTACGCCGAACTGTTCCCGCACCGGGTGCGGGCCATGGTGCTGGAGAGCACGGTCGACCACAGCCACACCACCCGGTCCTTCCTGGACACCCAGGCGGTCACCGCCCAGGACTCGTTCGACGAGTTCGTCGCCTGGTGCGCGTCTGCGGAGCTGTGTGCGCTGCACGGGCGGAACGTCCGCGCCGTCTGGGCCGGCCTGTGGTCCCGTGCCGAGCGGGGCGAACTCACCGATCCCGATCGCCCCGGCTCCCGGCTGAGCCCGTTCATGCTCAGCCGGCTCGCGCAGCGGGCGTTCTACGATCCGGACTGGCCGGGGCTGGCGGAGGACATCCTGACCATGGAGTCGACCCGACCGGCTCCGGTCACCGCGTCGAGCACCACAGCCGACCCGGCGGTCAGCCCGTATCCCTTCGCGGTCTTCTGCCAGGACTGGTCGCTGCCGGTCCGCGACTACCGAGAGTACGCGAGCCACCTGAGCCGGCTCGCGCGGCTCGCACCCGATCTGCCGTACCCGCAGGCCGTCTTCGCGCTGTCGACCTGCCTGGGCACCC
Source organism: Micromonospora sp. NPDC005367 (assembly GCF_040606825.1). Lineage (NCBI taxonomy): Bacteria > Bacillati > Actinomycetota > Actinomycetes > Micromonosporales > Micromonosporaceae > Micromonospora > Micromonospora sp. NPDC005367. The sequence goes on from NZ_JBEXFP010000012.1 coordinate 100,110, forward strand.
CGAGCCTGGTCGCGAACCCGCAGCACCGCCTCCGGGTCCGCACCGACGTGCCGCTGCTGCTGGCCGGCACCCGGCACGACCCGGCGAGCGGCTACAACTGGGCGACCAACGTGGCCCGCCAGCTCGGGCGACACGGCGTGCTGCTGACGTACGAGGGCTGGGGGCACGGCAGCTACACGACGAGTCCCTGCGTGTCCAGTGCGGTGGATCGGTACCTGCTCGACGAGGTGGTGCCGTCCCGGGGCACCCGGTGCCCTGCGGTGGATCCGACCGCCTGACGCATCAGGAGGTGTCCGATCGCCGGATCCGTCGGCGGTCGGACACCCCGCGTCAGCGCACCACCCGGTACGTCACGTGCGTGACGGTCGGCCCGGCGACCGCCGCCGCCTGTTCGAGCCGCAGGTCGTCGAGGCCGGTGAAGAGGCGCTCGCCGCCGCCCAGCACGACCGGGACGATGTGCAGCCGAAGGGTGTCGAGCAGGTCGGCGGCCAGGTACTGCCGGACCGTGCCGGCCCCGCCGCCGATCGCCACCTTCCGGTCGCCCGCCGCCTCGCGCGCCTGCTCGAGCGCCGAGTGGACGCCGTCGGTGACGAACCGGAACGTCGTACCGCCGGCCATCGGCAGCGGCTCGCGCGGATGGTGGGTGAGCACGAAGACCGGCGTACGGAAACGGAGGCTCCTCGCCCCACCAGCCGCGCCACGTCTCGTCCCACGGCCCGTCACCGCCGCCGAACATGCGTCGTCCCATGACGTACGCGCCGACGTCGCGGGTCATCTCCGCCACGACCTCCGAGTCCACTCCGCGCTCGCCACCGGACAACCCGTGCTGTGCCCGCCAGGCGTCGAGGCCGTACACCCACTCGTGCAGTTGCTCGCCGCCCCGGCCGAGTGGATCCCGGAGGCTCCGCTCCGGCCCGGCCACATAGCCGTCCAGCGAGATCGACAGTTGGCAGGTCACCGTACTCATCAAGTGGTCCTCCGGGGTTGCTCGTCGACCTCCACGAGCCGGGCGGCCCGCAGTTCCAGATAGCGACGTTCGGGAAGGCTGGTGGTGGCCCGCGCCGCGGCGAGGTACGCCGCGCGGGCCGGACCGGGCTCGCCGGCCAGCTCCAGCAGGTGGGCGCGGACAGCCGCGAGGCGATGGTGTCCAGCGGTGCGCTCGTCCACGCCGAGCGGTCCGAGCATGGCGAGCCCCGCCCGGGGCCCGTCGACCATCGCCACCGCGACCGCCTGGTTCAGGGTGACCATCGGGTTCGGCGCGATCCGGGCGAGCAGCCGGTAGAGCGCGAGGATCTGCGGCCAGTCGGTCTCGGCCGCCGACGGCGCCTCGGAGTGCACCGCGGCGATCGCCGCCTGGAGCTGGTACGGCCCCGGCGGCGACCAGGTCAGTGACTCGGTGATCAGTGCGACGCCCTCCTCGATGGCCGCCCGGTCCCACCGGGTGCGGTCCTGCTCGGCCAGCGACACGAGTTCGCCGCCCGAGCCCAGCCGCGCGGCCCGGTGCGAGTCGCTGAGCAGCATCAGCGCGAGCAGCCCGGTCACCTCGCCGTCGTCGGGAAGCAGCGCGTGCAGCGTCCGGGTCAGCCGGATCGCCTCGCCGGTCAGCTCGGCCCGGTGCAGGTCCGGGCCGCTGGAGGCGGTGTACCCCTCGTTGAAGATCAGGTAGAGCACCTGGCGGACCGCGGCCAGCCGCTCGTCCCGCTCGGCCGCCGACGGCATGGTGAACCTCGCGCCGGTCGCCTCGATCCGCTGCTTGGCCCGGCGGATGCGCTGGCTCATCGTCGCCTCGGGCACCAGGAACGCGCGGGCGATCTGCGCGGTGGTGAGCCCGCCCACCGCGCGCAGGGTCAACGCCACCTGCGCCGACCGGGCCAGCGCCGGATGGCAGCAGAGGAACAGCAGGCGCAACGTGTCGTCGCCGGTCGGCGGCTCCGCGTCCGCCGCCGGGGCGACCGCGGCGTACGCCGGTTCGCGTACGGCCACGGCGACCTCGCGGTCCCGGCGGGCGCGTTCGCTGCGCCACTCGTCGGTGAGCCGGCGGGTGGCGACGGTGAGCAGCCAGGCGCGCGGGTTCTCCGGCACCCCCTGCTCTGGCCACTTGAGGGCCGCGGCGAGCAGCGCCTCCTGCACCGCGTCCTCGCACCTGTCGAACTGGCCGTGCCGGCGGACGAGCAGGCCGAGGACCTGCGGCGCCAGGGTGCGCAGCAGGTCCTCGACCCTGCGCGACCCCCCGGAGGTCACATCTCCGTCCCGGCCTCGTCCATGATCGGGCGGATCTCCAGGACGCCGCCGTAGCGCACGTCCGGCCAGCGACGGGCGATCTCCGCGGCCCGCTGCGGGGTGTCGCAGTCGACGGCCAGGTAGCCGGCGAACTGTTCCTTGCTCTCCATGAACGGGCCGTCGACGACCTCCGGGTGCCCGCCGGCCAGCCGGACCGTACGCGACTGGGACGGGTCGGCCAGCGCCTGCCCGCCGATCAGCTCGCCGGACTCGGAGAGTTCCTTCATGATCTCGTCCACCTCGCCGAAGAGCGCCACCCGCTCCTGCTCGGAGAGTTCGTCGACGAAACCGGGCCGGTTCCAGATCAACAGCATGTACTTCACGATCTGCTCCTCACGTCCTGGCCGCGACCGTGACCGGCGCGGCTCAACCAGAGGTCGGAGCCGACATCCTGCCCCCGACAACCGACGGGAAGAAAAATCCCAGAAATCTCGCCACGTCGGGTGCCGCCGCACCGGTGGCCGCGCCGGCTCGCTGAAGATCCCGGCAGCTCATCGGCGGCGGCGTCGCCTCACCGGCGGCCCCGCCGGCCGCCCCGGACCTGCCGGGTCGGTGGGGCGTCGCCCACATCGAGGGACGCCCGGTCCGCCGCCGACGTGCCGGAGGCCCAGCCCTCCGCATCCCGTACGGTCAGCCGGGCCCGGGTGACCCCGGGGAAGAGCGTCTCGAACCGTTCCCGGACGGCCTCGCCCCGGGCGGCGAGCACCGGCAGCAGCCGATCCGCGCCGGCCTCCTGCACCGCCTGCCGGTTCGCCGCCGCCGTGGCGGCGCGCAGCCGCTCCCCGATCCGCAGCGCGAACGCGTTGAGGAACGACTCGTCGTAGCCGCGGGTGCGCCGCCCGCCGGACGCCCGCCGCTCGCCCCGGCCGGCGAGCATCGCGGCGGTGGCCTGCACCAGCAGCGACGTGTAGAGCAGTTCGACGGCGGCCAGATCGGCTGGCCAGCCGAGCACGGTGGCGAAGCCGAGGTCGTCCGACCAGACCGACTCGCACCCGTTCGCCGCCGCCACCTCCTGCACCAGCAGCGCCTTCGCGCCGGCGTACGGGGCGTCGGTGCTGAGCCGAATCCCGCTCGGCAGGTCGGGACGGGGGGCGTCGGCCGCCAGCAGGGCCTCGTCGAGGCTGTGCCGGGCGATCAGCTCCTGCGCCTTGCCGGTCAGCGCCTCGGCCTCGGCGGGGAACGTGGTCGACTCGGCCTTCGCGAGCAGCGCCCGGACCCGGTCCAGGATCCGCGAGCCGCTGCCACCGCCGGCCGGGCCGGTGACCACCCGGGCGGCCGTCGAGCCCGGTGGCGGACGGAGCACGGCGATCGGCGGCAGTCCCACCACTAGCGCCAGCGCGTCGACCGCCTCCCGCAGCGCGGTCACCCGGTCGATCCCCTCGCGCGCCGCCCAGGCGGCGAGGTGCCCGCCGTCGTCCGCCCACCACACCCGCGCGTCCAACTCCCGCAGCTGGTCGTCCCACCAGGACGGGACCGGGTCGGGCAGGTCGCGTCGCTGTGCGGCCATCACGTCGTGCAGCAGCCGGGCGGGCCGTGGCCCGAGGCGGCGCTCCGCGAGCCGGGCCAGGTCGGCCGGTTGCCAGCCGCGCGGCCAGAGCCGCCCCACGTCGCGTGCCAGCCGGCGCAGGAGCGCTGCGGCCACGTCCGACGCGCCCGTGCCGACCATGAGCCGGTCCAACTGCCGTTCGGCGAGGCGTACGTCCCGGCCACGCGCGGCCGTCACGGCGTCGTCGATCAGCTCCTCGGCGTCCGGCACGGGTCGTCCCTCCTCACTGCGCTCTGGCTGCTGCTCCGATCATGCCCGCCGGGCGGGCCCGCCAGCCGGACGGGGGGAATTCTCGCCACCCGGGCCGTCGGTACCACCGCCGGTCGGCCCGTATCTCCCGCCTACCGGGTTCACCGGGTGGTGGTCAGGTCGGGCGGTACTCCACCTCCGGACGCCCGGGCGTGCCGTAGCGGGGAACACGGGTAACCCGGAGGGTGTCGGCCAGGTGCTCCAGGTAGCGCCGGGCGGTCACCCGGGACATGCCGGTCTGCTCGGCGACCTCGGAGGCGGAGAGACCCGGCCGGCGGCGCAGCACGTCCAGCACGACGTCGAGGGTCTGCGCGACGAGACCCTTCGGCAGCGTGTCCGGTGCCGTCCCGCGCAGCGTGGCCAGCATCCGGTCCACCTCGTGCTGGGCGGCCACCGCCCCGCCCGCCGAGGACTGCCGGCGGTACTCGGCGTAGCGCTCCAGCTTGTCGCGGAAGGCGGCGAACGTGAACGGTTTCAGCAGGTAGTGGGTCACCCCGAGGGCCACCGCGGCGCGGACCATCGCCAGATCCCGGGCCGAGGTCACCGCGAGCACGTCCGCGTCGCTGCCCGCGGCCCGCATCGCCCGGCACACGTCCAGGCCGGGCACGTCGGGCAGGTGCAGATCGAGCAGCATCAGGTCGACGGCGTCCGTACCGGTCCGCCGCAGCACCCGCATCGCCTCCCGCGCGTCGTGCGCCACCCCGACCACCCGGAAGCCGGGCACCCGTTCGGTGTACGCGCGATGCGCCTCCGCGATCAGCTCCTCGTCCTCGACGACGAGCACCCGGATGTCGCGCACGTCGGAACCCTCGCTGCGCTCGCTCATGTTCGCTGCTCCACTGGGATGGGGAGATGGGCCCGGAACACCGTCCCGCCGTCCGCGGCCTCCGCCACCTCGTGCCGCCCACCGTGCCGGATCAGCACCTGGCCGACCAGGGCGAGCCCCAGGCCGCGACCGCTGGCCTTGGTCGACCAGCCTCGACGGAACGCGTCGGCGACCCGATCGGGTGGCAGCCCCGTGCCGCTGTCGGTCACCTCGACCAGCACCTCGCCCGCCGTCTCGGCCACCCGCACCCGTACCCGGCGAGGCGGTCTCCCCGCGGCGACCGCCTCCAGCGCGTTGTCGGCCAGGTTCCCCACGACGGTGAGCAGGTCCCCGGTCGGCAGCGTGCCGACATCGAGTCGGGAGGCCGGGTCGACGGTCAGTTCGACGCCGCGTTCGGCGGCCTGGGCCGACTTGCCGAGCAGCAGGGCGGCCAACGCCGGCTCGGTGATCGCGCCGACGACCTGGTCGGTGAGCTGTTGCGCCAGCGCGAGTTCCTCGGTGGCCAGTCGTACGGCCTCCTCGGTGCGGCCCAGCTCGACCAGGGCGAGCACGGTGTGCAGCCGGTTCGCGGCTTCGTGCGCCTGCGACCGAAGTGCCTCGGTGAGCCCCCGGACGGAGTCCAGCTCGCTGGTGAGGGCCCGCAACTCGGTGTGGTCGCGCAGGGTCAGCACCGTGCCCATGGTGTGCCCACCGGTGCCGGTCGGCCGGAGGTTGGCCACCAGCGCGCGGTCGGCGGTGAGGATCAGCTCGTCGCGGGCGGTCTGACCGGTCGTGATCAGCTCGGTCAGGGCGGCCGGCAGGTCGACCTCGGTCACCGGCCGGTCCACCAGCGCCGCGTCCGGGGGCAGGCCCAGCAGACGGCGGCCCTCGTCGTTGATCAGCGCGATCCGCCGGTCCGGCCCGATCACCACGAGGCCCTCGCCGACCGAGTGCAGCACCGCGTCGTAGTACTCGTACATTCGGGCCATCTGTGCCGGGCCGAGGCCGTGCGTCTGCCGGCGCAACCGTCGACTGAGCAACCAGGACCCGGCGGCTGCCAGGGCCAGCGCGGCGACGGTGGCGGCGAGCAGCACCGGCGAGCGGTCGAGCAGTTCCCGGTTGATGGCCTCGGTGGTGATGCCGACCGACACCAGCCCGATGATCCGGCCGTCGGCGGCGCGTACCGGCACCACCGAACGGACCGACTCGCCGAGCGTCCCGGTGTTCACCACTGTGATCGGCCGGCCGGCCAACGCCGGGGCGATCTCGCCGATGAACGGTCGTCCGATCTGGGTGGGATCGGTGTGCGAGTAACGGGTCCGGTCCGGGGCCATCACCACCACGAAGTCGGTCCGGGTGGCGCGCCGGATCGACTCGGCGTACGGCTGAAGCACGGCGGCCGGGTCGGGGGAGCGCAGCGCCTCGGCTACCTCGGGAGAGCGGGCGACCGTCTCGGCGACGGCGAGCACCTCCTTGCGGGCCGCCTCCCGGGCGTCGGCGCGGGCGACCAGGGCTACGCCCGCGGTCGCCGCCGCCACCAGCAACGTCACCACCACCACCTGAAGGGCGAACAGCTGCCCGGCGATGCTCCATTTTCGTCCGGTCATGTCTCCTCGTCGTCGCGGGACTCGGGTCCCCGTCCGCCCGGCGGGTCCCGGTCGGTGCACGTGCCGGTCGGGTCGACGGTTCAGGTCGGTACCGACTCGGGCCGGTGAACAGAATGAACGCAAGGCTGATTCCGGTTGAGACCTGGGCCACAGTCTCAGCCATGCAGACCCCCACCACCAGCACACAGGTCGCGCGAACCAGGCGCGACCGCACACATTTCCTGTACCTCGCGGTGATCGTCGCCGTCCTGGCGGGCATCCTCGTCGGCTTCGTCGCGCCGGACGCGGCGCAGGAGCTCAAACCGCTCGGCACCGGCTTCGTAGCGCTGATCAAGATGATGATCAGCCCGGTCATCTTCTGCACGATCGTGCTCGGTGTCGGCTCCGTACGGCAGGCCGCCAAGGTCGGCAAGGTCGGCGGACTGGCGCTGGGCTACTTCCTGGTCATGTCGACCGTCGCGCTGGCCATCGGTCTCGTCGTCGGCAACATCGTCCACCCCGGCTCCGGGCTCCAGCTCAGCAGCGAACTGGCCGAGGCGGGCCAGAAGGCCGCCGGCGCCGAGAGTACGGGCACCGTCGACTTCCTGCTCGGCATCATCCCGACCTCGCTGCTCTCCGCGCTCACCGGTGGCGAGGTGCTCCAGACGCTCCTGGTGGCGCTGCTGGTCGGCTTCGCGGTGCAGGGCATGGGCCGCAAGGGTGAGCCGGTGCTGCGGGCCGTCGGTATCGCTCAGCGCCTCGTGTTCAAGGTCCTCACCATGATCATGTGGCTGGCCCCGATCGGCGCGTTCGGCGCGATGGCCGCGGTGGTCGGCGCGACGGGCGTGGACGCGTTGAAGAGCCTCGCGCAGATCATGCTCGGCTTCTACGCCACATGCCTGATCTTCGTACTGGTGGTACTCGGGGCCATGCTCTGGCTCGTGGCCCGGGTCTCGATCTTCTCGTTGCTGCGGTACCTCGGCCGGGAGTTCCTGCTGATCGTCTCGACCTCGTCGTCGGAGTCGGCGCTTCCGCGGCTCATCGCCAAGATGGAGCACTTCGGGGTCAGCAAGCCGGTCGTCGGCATCACGGTGCCGACCGGGTACTCGTTCAACCTGGACGGCACGGCCATCTACCTGACCATGGCGTCGCTCTTCATCGCCTCCGCGATGGGCGACCCGCTCTCCGTGGGCGAGCAGATCTCGCTGCTGGTCTTCATGGTCATCGCGTCCAAGGGCGCCGCCGGCATCACCGGCGCCGGCCTCGCCACCCTCGCCGGCGGTCTCCAGTCGCACCGGCCGGACCTGGTGGACGGCGTCGGCCTGATCGTGGGCATCGACCGGTTCATGTCCGAGGCGCGGGCCCTGACCAACTTCGCGGGCAACGCGGTGGCCACCGTGCTCATCGGTCGGTGGACCGGCGAGTTCGACCGGGAACAGGCGCAGGCGGTGCTCTCCGGTGAGCGGCCGTTCGACGAGGCCACCATGCTCGACGAGGACCACGACGGCACGGACACCGCCGTCGCCCAGGATGCGGCCGAGGAGGTCAAGGCCGGAGCGGGCAACCGCTGACGCACGCGCGTTTGCGACGGGCACAACTGCGTGGAAATAGTGGCTATCCCGAGGCTGGGTGGCCACTGTTTCCACGAAGTTGTGTGGATCTTAGAGCAGGGCGGGACCGAGGTGCGGGCCGTGGCGGGGTCAGGGGCGGGGTGGCCAGGCGTCCAGGACGGTCTGTACGGGGAGTGCGTGCCGGGGGGCGGGGATCGAGGGTGGCGCCGGGGTGCGGTCGAAGCGGGGCGCCGGTGCCGGTTGGATCTCCCCGTCCACCTCGACGAAGGTCCGCCGGGCGGCGTTGTGCGGGTGCCGGTGCGCCTCGCTGGGGGCGAGCACCGGGGCCACGCACGCATCCAGACCGGCGAAGACGTCCGCCCACTCGTCCCGGGTACGGCTGGCGAACCGCTCGGCGAACCGGCGGCGAAGCACGTCCCAGCCGGCCGGGTCGTACTGGGCCGGCAGGTCAGGGTCCTCGGCCAGACCCAGGCCGGTGAGCAAGGCGGCGTAGAACGCCGGCTCCAGCGCGCCGACGGCCATGAAACCGCCATCGGCGGTGCGGTACGTGTCGTAGAACGGCGCCCCACCGTCGAGCAGGTTCTGTCCGCGTGGCGCGGACCAGCCGCCGGTGTTGAGCATTCCGTGCAGGAACGCCGTGAGCAACGCCGATCCGTCGACCATCGCGGCGTCCACCACCTGCCCGGCACCCGAGCGCTCCCGCTCCAGCAGTGCGGCCAGCACCCCGACGGCGAGCAGCATCCCGCCGCCCGCGAAGTCGCCGATCAGGTTCGTGGGCGCGTACGGGCGTTCACCGGCGCGGCCCAGCGGCTCCAGCGCGCCGGACACCGCTATGTAGTCGATGTCGTGACCCGCCCGGGGTGCCAGCGGCCCGTCCTGTCCCCAGCCGGTCATCCGCGCGTACACCAGCCGGGGGTTACGGGCGAGGCAGGTCTCCGGGCCGAAGCCCAGCCGCTCCGCCACCCCCGGCCGGTACGCCTCGACCAGCACGTCGGCCCGTTCCAGGAGACGCAGCAGGGCCGCCACCCCGTCGGGTGACTTCAGGTCCAGCACGGTGGCCCGCCGACCACGCTGCAACGGCCCGTTCGACGGCCCGGCCAGCCGCCCCGAGGCGGGACCGCCCGGCCGGTCGACCCGGACCACGTCGGCACCCAGGTCGGCGAGGACCATGCAGCCGAACGGAGCCGGCGCGAGGCTGGCGAGTTCGACCACCCGCACCCCGGTCAGCGGCCCGCCGCGTCCAACCGGCCCGCCCTCAGAGGGCACGGGCGATCAGCTCCTTCATGATCTCGTTGGTGCCGCCGTAGATCCGCTGAGCGCGGGCGTCGGCGTACATGCGGGCGATCGGGTACTCGGTGGTGTAGCCGTAGCCGCCGAAGAGTTGCAGGCACCGGTCGACGACCTCGCACTGCCCGTCGGTGAGCCAGTACTTCGCCATGGCTGCGGTCGCCACGTCCAGTTCGCCCTGCGCATGCCGGCTGATGCAGTCGTCGAGGAACACCCGGCTCGCCCGCGTCCGGGTCGCGCACTCGGCGAGCACCATCCGGGTGTTCTGATGCCCGAGCAGCGGCTTGCCGAACGCGGTCCGCTCCTTGGCGTACGCCACGGTCAGCTCGACGGCCCGCTCCATGGCGGCGACCGCGCCCACCCCGATCACCAGCCGTTCCTGCGGCAGCTGCTGCATGAGCTGGACGAAGCCGAGCCCCTCGGCGTCACCGAGCAGGTTGGCCGCCGGTACGCGCAGCCCGTCGAAGAACAGTTCGGCGGTGTCGTTCGCCTTCAGCCCGATCTTGGAGAGCAGCCGGCCCCGGCGGAAGCCCTCCGGATCGCCGCCGACCTCGCAGACCAGCAGTGAGACACCGGCGGCGCGCTGCTCAGGGTCGGTCTTGGTGGCCACGATGACCAGGTCGGCGAGCCCGCCGTTGCTGATGAACGTCTTCGCCCCGGTGACGAGGTAGTCGTCGCCGTCGCGTACTGCCCGGGTGCGCAGCGCCTGCAGGTCCGAGCCGCCGTCGGGCTCGGTCATCGCGATCGCCCCGACCAGCTCGCCGCTGCACAGGCCGGGCAGCCAGCGCCGCTTCTGCTCCTCGCTGCCGTACGCCACCACGTATCCGGTGACTATTCCGCTGTGTACGGCGAGGCCGAGGCTGGCCTCACCGGCGTACGTCTGCTCCTGGAGCAGCACCGCCTCGTGGGTGAAGTCGCCGCCCCCGCCGCCGTACTGCCCGGGAACGGAGAGGCCGAGCAGGCCCAGCTCGCCCGCGCGCCGGTAGTGCACCCGGTCCGGGTGCCCCTGCGCGAGCAGCCGTTCGGTGTGCGGCAGCACCTCCCGGGTGAAGAAGGCGCGGGCCAGGTCGGCCAGGTCGTCGTGCTCCGGCTTACGCCACGGCGAGGGGTGGGGCGTCGACATGGCCCCACCCTCGTGCCCGTTCGGCAACGTGTCAACAAGCGTCGATCAGCCCCGCGGGCCGCCGTCGTCGACGCCCCGCGCCCGGCCACCCCGACAGGGCATGGCAGAGGGACCACAGGAATGACCCGGATCCTGGTCGTGGACGACGAGCCGCAGATCCTCCGCGCCCTGCGGATCAACCTGCGCGCCCGCCGGTACGACGTCGACGTGGCCGACACCGGCGCCGGCGCGCTCAAGGTCGCCGCCGGCCACCCGCCCGACCTGGTCGTCCTCGACCTCGGCCTCCCGGACATGGACGGGGTCGAGGTGATCCGTGGGCTGCGCGGCTGGACGAGTGTGCCGATCATCGTGCTCTCCGGCCGGGCCGGCAGCGAGGACAAGGTGGGGGCGCTGGACGCGGGCGCCGACGACTACATCACCAAGCCGTTCGGGGTCGAGGAACTGCTGGCACGCATCAGGGCGGTGACCCGGCGGCTCAGCCCCGCCACCGAGACGGGCGCCACCCTGCGGGTGGGACGCAACACCGTCGACCTCGCCGACCGAACGGTCACCCGCGACGACGGCACGGAGATCAAGCTGACCCCGATCCAGTGGTCGGTGCTGGAGAAGCTGCTGCGGCACCCCGGCAAGCTGGTCAGCCAGCGGCAGCTGCTGCACGAGGTGTGGGGGCCGCAGTACGGGAACGAGAGCAACTATCTGCGGCAGTACCTGGCGCAGCTGCGCCGCAAGCTGGAGGACGACCCGGCCCGGCCCCGGCACCTGATCACCGAGCCCGGCATGGGCTACCGCTACCGCCCCTGACCGCGCTCAGGGCCAGGTCAGCTCGTCGGGGTGTCCATCCCGACGGACACCCCGAAGATGACCGAACCCGGGTCGATCGCGTCGTTCCCGCGAGCCCCGGGCCAGCAGGGCGGTGGGCTGGTGCGCGACGGCGGCGTCCGGGCGTACCGGGGGCGCCACCAGCAGCGGGTCGACCTGGATGCGGTCGATGCCGAGCGGCCTCAGCATGGACCGCAGGGCCGATTCGCAGAGTCGGATCGACGGCTGGTCCGTGCCCATCGCGCGGGCGAGCCGTTCCGGGTCGGTGAATGCGAGACCGACCCGCTGCCCCTGTTGTAGCCGGCCGCTCCGTACGGCGAGCGCCTGTCGTCCCGGCGTGGTGCGTACCGGGACGACGTAGGTATCCGGTAGCTCGACGCCGACGACGACGCCCCCGGTGGGGGCGGGGCGGCTCATGCCGACACCGGCAGCGGGACGGGCGCCGCCGCGGTGGCCTCGGAGAGATCGAGCGCGCGCAGGATGCTGAGGGTGACGACGATCTCGGCGCCACCGCGCCGGCGCAGGTCCGCCACGGCGCGGTGCAGCTTGCTGAGGCTGTCGGCGGAGAGTCGTACGACGGCGTCGAGGTCCGCCGCGATCCACCAGGCGGCCACCGCGCACGGCTCGGTACGCAGGTACTCCAGAAGGTGGCTACCGGGGGTGGCGGCGGTCAGCCGCACGCCGACCAGCGCCTCGTGTCGCCGCTCGGGCTCGTCGGCCGGCAGGACGTCCACCGGCTCGCGATCGTGTCGCGTCGACCATCGTGAGGTCATGTCGCCATCGTGACGCGCCGTGCGTCGGGCGTAGCCCTGTCCATACGCCGATTTGACGGTGGACGGGGCGTTTCTTGACGCGGCGTTCACGGCCTCGTGAGGCGGGGCGGTCCGGTGCGGGTATGGACGCCGCAGGCGGGGGTACGGCGGATCGGAGGCAGGTCCGGCGACCCGGAGGAGTTCGGCCATGGTCAGCGTGACGAGGCAGATGCTTGAGGCGTACCCGAAGTCGATCAACCTGGACCGCGCGAAGCTCGCCGCGGTGATCGACACGATCAACTCGTGCGCCCAGGCGTGTACGGCCTGCGCGGACGCCTGCCTGAGCGACGATTCGGTGGCCGAACTGGCCAAGTGCGCGCGGACCGACCTGGACTGCGCGGACGTCTGCACCACCACCGGACGGGTGCTGTCCCGACACACCGGCTACGACGCGAATGTGACGCGGAGCCTGTTGGAGGCGTGCGTGACGGCCTGCCGAGCCTGTGGCGACGAGTGTGCCCGGCACGCCGCGATGCACGAGCACTGCCGGATCTGCGCCGAGGTCTGCCGGGAGTGCGAACGTGCCTGCCGGGACCTCCTGGCCGAGATCAGCTGACGTACGACCGCCGGCCGCCCAGGGGGACACCCGGGCGGCCGGCGGGATGACGTGTCAGCCCTTGGCCTTCTGCTTCGCTTCCTGCGGCTTCATGCCCTTGTCGGCCATCTTCATGGCGTCCTTCAGCTGGCTCTCCGTCATCTTGGAGTTGCCCTCGATGCCCATCTTGTGAGCCTGCTGACGCATCTCGTGCAGTTGCTCTCGGCCGGTCATCTCAGCCTCCATCCGTGCGACGGGCGCGAGGCTCGGCCTCGCGCCGGGCAACCGCACGATTTCCCGGCGTCGGGGAGCACAAACCGGCCCGTGATCAGGGCGCCTGTCGTCTGCGCCGCCGGTTCCGCTGGTCGATCCTGTGGTCGGTGGTGACGCTGATCTGCCCGTCGGACTCGATCCGAGCCTCCCGTACCTTGGAGATGTCGTCGACACCCTGCTCGCGCAGCAGTTGGTGAAGCTCCTCGTCGCTGATCAGTTCCCGGCGCATGTTCCGGTGCAGGATCTGCCCGTTCCGTACCAGGATCAGGGAGCTGGGCCGGATCACCCGGGCCGCCGCCGGCCAGCTGTAGGCCACGGCGTCCAGCAGGTACGACCAGCCGATGATCACCGAGACCAGCAGCACGCCGTCGGTGATGGAGGTGTAGTTGCCCGACATTCCGTTCTGCGCCGCGTCGGCGAGCAGCACGATGACCAGCAGGTCGGTGACGCCGGTGGTGCCGCTCTCCCGCTTGAGGATGACCCGGAGCAGCCCGAACAGCACCAGGTACATCACGCTGCCACGGATGACCGTCTCCAGCAGTGGCGTGCTCGGAACGAACAGCCGGGCCCAGTCGGTCACGGGTACGCCTACCCGGCCGCCACGGTGCCATTCCTCAGCATGGTCCGGCGTCGGCGGAATCGGCGCCGGATTGCCGTTTCGGCTGTTTCGAACCGGGCAGGTGTGAGGATCGGAGCAGCGGACGCGAAGGGAGCGAGTCGTGGTGGACCGGATCGCCGACCCGTGGGGTCCCCGTACCCCGTACGGTTCGGGACAGGAATGGCCGGTACGGGTGGACACCTTCCTCGACGGTGACCTACGCGCGGAAGAGGTGGACCGGTGGGTCCAGTCTGCGTCGATACTCCACTCCAACGGCGACGCACTCGACATCGCGGTGCGTGACGGCCGGATCGTCGGCGTGCGCGGCCGGGCGGTGGACCGGGTCAACCGGGGGCGGGTCGATCCGAAGGACCTCTACGGCTGGCAGGCCAACAACAGTCCCGACCGGCTGACCCGTCCGCTCGTCCGCGAGGGCGGCCGCCTGGTGGAGACCGACTGGGACACCGCCATGGGGCGGATCGTCGCCCGGTCGAAGGAGCTGCTCGACGGGCCCGGCGGGTGGGGCCACTTCGGCTTCTACACATCCGGGCAGCTCTTCCTCGAGGAGTACTACACGCTGGGTGTCATCGGGAAGGCGGGCCTCGGCACGCCGCACATGGACGGCAACACCCGGCTCTGCACGGCGACCTCGGCGGCGGCGCTGAAGGCGACGTTCGGCGCGGACGGGCAGCCCGGCTCGTACACGGACGTGGACCACTGCGACGCGATAGCGATCTGGGGCCACAACGTCGCGGAGACCCAGACCGTGCTCTGGATGCGGATGCTGGATCGTCGCCGCGGCCCCAACCCGCCGGCGCTGCTCGCCGTCGACCCGCGTTCCACCGCCGTGACCCGCGAGGCGGACCTGCATCTCCCGATCCGCAACGGCACCAACATGGCGCTGCTGAACGGCCTGCTGCGGGAGGTCATCCGCAACGGCTGGTACGACGAGGCGTACGTGGCCGCGCACACCCTGGGCTTCGACGAGCTGTGCCGCACGGTCGACGGCTACCCGCCGGAGCGGGTGGCGGACATCTGCGACATACCCGCCGCCGACGTGCGCCGTGCCGCCGAACTCCTCGGCGGTTCGCAGCGCCTGCTCTCCACCGTGCTCCAGGGCTTCTACCAGTCCAACCAGGCCACCGCGGCCTCCTGCCAGGTCAACAACCTGCATCTGATCCGGGGCATGATCGGCCGTCCGGGCGCCGGCATCTACCAGATGAACGGCCAACCGACCGCGCAGAACACCCGGGAGACCGGCGCGGACGGCGACCTGCCCGGCCTGCGCAACTGGGACAACCCCGAGCACATCGCCGAGCTGGCCCGGTTGTGGAACGTCGAGCCCGCGGTCATCCCGCACTGGGCGCCGCCGACCCACGCCATGCAGATCTTCCGGTACGCCGAACAGGGCTCCATCAAGCTGCTCTGGATCAGCGCCACCAACCCGGCCGTCTCCCTGCCCGACCTGTCCCGCATCCGGCGCATCCTGCGACGGCCGGAGTTGTTCGTGGTGGTGCAAGACCTCTTCATGACCGAGACGGCGGAGCTCGCCGACGTCGTGCTGCCCGCCGCCACCTGGGGTGAGAAGACCGGCACCTTCACCAATGTGGACCGCACGGTGCACCTCAGCGAGAAGGCGGTCGACCCGCCCGGCGAGGCCCGCCCCGACCTGGACATCTTCCTGGACTATGCGCGGCGGATGGACTTCCGTGACCGCGACGGCCGGCCGCTCGTCAAGTGGACGACGCCGGAGGAGGCGTTCGCGGCGTGGCAGGAGTGCTCGCGCGGCCGGCCGTGCGACTACACAGGTCTCAGCTACGACCGGCTGCGCGGCGGCAGCGGCATCCAGTGGCCGTGCAACGACGCCAACCCGGACGGCACGGAACGGCTCTACGTCGACGCCGTCTTCCCCACCGACCCGGAGGTGTGCGAGACCTACGGCCAGGACCTGGACACCGGCGCGGAGTTCCTCCCCGACGAGTACCGGGCGAAGCAGCCGGGCGGACGGGCATTCCTGCACGCGGTCGAGTACCGCCCGTCGCCGGAGGTGCCCGACGAGGAGCACCCGATGCTGCTCACCACCGGCCGCACCGTCTACCAGTTCCACACCCGTACGAAGACCGGTCGCGCGCCGCAGTTGAACTCAGCCGCACCGGATGTCTGGGTGGAACTCAACCCGGCCGACGCCGGACGTCTCGGTATCTCCGAGGGTGACCTGGTCGGAATCGCCTCGCCCCGCGGCGCCGTGCAGGCCCGGGCGCGGCTCAGCGGCATCCGCCCCGGTGTGGTCTTCCTGCCGTTCCACTACGGCTGGTTCGACCAGGACCCGGCCGACCGTACGCCGCGGGCCGCCAACGAGCTGACCATCACCGCCTGGGATCCGGTCTCCAAACAGCCGCTCTTCAAGGTCGCCGCGGTAGCCGTGACCCGGCTCGCCGACGGCGGGGGCGTACCGGCGCCGGCGCCGACCGTGGGCGGCAGCGCACCCGCCGTGGCCGGCGTTCCGGCGACGGTGGGTGGGCCGGCGGCCGAGGCGACCAGCCGCACGGGAGGGGAGTGAGCCATGCACCTCGCGCACTATCTCGGCCTGCTGCACCGGGCCCAGGTCAACCTCGCGGACGCGCTCCGGCAGGTCGGTGCCGCCCACCGGGACGAGCCGGATGTCTACCACCTCTGCCATCAGCAGGCGGAGCGCTGCGACGAGTACGCCGAGCTGCTGCAGCCGTTCGCCGCCCGGTACGCCGAGGAGGCGCCCGCCGAGCCGGACCGGCTGCACTCGAACCTCTTCGGGGGTGCCCGTACCGGCGGGATCGGGCTGCTACGCGACCTGCAGGATCTCTACCTGATGGCCGCCGAGTGCGACATCTGCTGGACGGTGGTGGGGCAGGCCGCGTACGGCGCCCGGGACCGGGACCTGCTCGCGGTCGTCCGGCGCTGCGAGGGCGGGACCGCCATGCAGCTCAAGTGGCTTCGTAGCCGGATGAAGCAGGCCGCCCCACAGGCGCTCGTGGTGGCCGACTGATCCGCACCGTCGCTCCGTCACGCCGGGCGACGACGGCCCCCCGGCCGCGGCTTAACACCGGCGGGCGTGTTGCTATAGCGTCAGCGGTGTGATTGTCGAGCAGCACTGGTGGAACGGTGACCGGACCGTGCGCGGGCGCCGGGACGTGTACATCCGCACCGATGGGCAGCGCTGGGAGGTCCAGGCTCAGATCGGTGGAGAAACCGGCCGTTCCCGGGTGCAGGAATGCCCCAGCCGGGCCGCGGCCACCATCCTGGCCAACGCGTGGCGCGGCAACCATCCGGCCTGGCGCGAGCTGCCCCACTGATCGGGCGACGACTCGGTCACGCTGCGTCAGTGCGGGTTGCCTGCGGTGAGCCGGAGCGTGAATCCGGCCGGGCCGCGGTGCAGGCTCACGTGGTTGCAGGACTGGTAGGTGATCCACAGCCCGAGGCCGCCGGTCGCGCCGTTGCCGGCCGGGAGCAGCCCGGCGAACGGGTCCTTCGGGCCGTCTCCGCCATCGCTGACGGTCGCCACGATCCGGTCCGGACCGGCCCAGAGACGTAGCCGGACCGGCGAGCGGCCGTGTCGCAGTGCGTTGGTGACGGTCTCACTCACCGCGACGATCAGGTCGTCCACGTCGTCCGGCGGCAGCACGCGACGGTCGGCCGCCTGCACGGCTGCGCGGGCCTGCGCCGCCGTGGGGTCGGTCAGGTCGATCAGCGGCGTAGTGGCCTGCAGCGGGTCGGCCGGCGCGGGGCAGTCCTCGCGCAGGTAGACCGTCGGCTCGGTGTACGTGGGACTGGGCAGGTGCCCGCCGCCGAGGGTCGCGAACCGGGGGTGGGTGCGGGCCACCTCGTCGAGCACGTGCGGCGGGGTGATCCGGTTGTCGTACGCGCACATGCTCCAGAGTGGGAAGTCGTCGTACGCGTGGTTGATCGCCGACTCGTACCGGGCCCACCAGTCCCAGGTCGCACCGAACGCGATCTGCGGCAGCTCGCCGATGATCCGGATCTGGCCCGCCCCGGCGGCCACCTGGTCGGCCAGCAGCTGCCGGTAGGAGCGGATCGCGGCGGTGGGCCGGGCGTAGACGCTGCCGCCGGTGATGAACTCGACGCCCGACCCGGCGGGCAGGGCCGCCCGGACCAGCCCTCCGGTGCGCTCGCCGAGCGCGACGAACGTCGGTTCGCCCGCCGCGACCCCGTCG
Organism: Micromonospora sp. NPDC005367; assembly: GCF_040606825.1. Classification (NCBI taxonomy): domain Bacteria; kingdom Bacillati; phylum Actinomycetota; class Actinomycetes; order Micromonosporales; family Micromonosporaceae; genus Micromonospora; species Micromonospora sp. NPDC005367. Next base: position 117,802 of record NZ_JBEXFP010000012.1, read on the forward strand.
AGCAGGAACGGCACCGCGACGGCGAGCAGTGCCTCGTCGGAGTCGTAGCGGACCGCCTCGTGGTAGTAGCCGTGGTGGCCGGCGGCGGCGCCCGTTCTCATCGGGCCAGCTCCACCGTGAGGCCGGGCAGGTCGAGCATTGCGGCGAGGCGTGCCGCGGCAGGGCGGGGGGAGCGCAACACCACGGCGGCGTCACGCCGGCGGGCGTACTCGCGCAGCCGCAGTAGCGCCCGGTGGTCGAGGAAGCGCAGCCGGGACGCCTCCAGCACCAGCCGACCGTCGACCGGCCGCAGGTCGGCCCGCTCCAGGGCGGTGCCGAAGAGGTCCTCGGTGGTCTCGTCCAGCTCGCCGGCCAGCTCGACCCGGTGGCCGCTCGCGTCGTGGGCGTACAGCTGGAACGGGATCGGGGCGGCGTTCGTCTCCGGGTGCAGGCAGGCGAGCTCGGCCGCGGCGCGGCCGTCGATCTCCCGACGGTCGTACGCGCACATCGCGCGGAAGGGCCGGGCGCGCATGTACCGGTCGATCAGGTGCTCGTAACGGGTGAACGCGTCGAGCTGGGCCGGGGTGCGGACCAGCGGCGTGACCTCGGCGACCACCCGCAATCCGCGGTGACCGGCGGCGAGGGCGTCCTCGGTGGCCGCCGCGTACGCCCGCACCTGGGCCGGGCCGTCCACGACGGCGCCGGTGCGGTAGGTGTCGCCCAGCGACACCACCTCGAGCGATCCGCGGGCCAGCGCGTCGCGGAGCGCCGGTGTGGCGGAGAGCCTCGCGACGACCGGCTCGGCCCGTCCGGTGGCGACGTACCAGAGCCGTTCGCCGGCGGCGAGCCCGGCGGTGAGGAACCTGTGGGCTGCTCGGTCGAGTGCGGCGGGGTCGTCGTAGACCCAGCAGACGTGCCCGTGCGGCGGCGAAGGCGTCATCTCGCTGGTCACGTTCGGCGCCTCATGCCGGCAGTTTAGGCCCACTTGCCCGGTCACGGCGCCTCGGCAGGGCAGCGTTGACGCAGCCGCTCGATCACCGCCGTGCCGGCCTCGTCGAAGGCGTCGAGCTGGGCCGGGGTGAGCGCGTCGAAGAACAGTTCACGCACCATGGCCGCGTGCGCCTGCGCGGCGGTGCGGACGCTGGTCAGGCCGGCGTCGGTGATCCGGACCGTGGCCGCCCGGCCGTCCTCCAGGCATTCGTCCCGGACGACCAGGCCGCGCTGTTCCATCCGGCGGATCTGGTGGGCGAGCCGGCTCTTCTCCCACTGGAGATCCTCGCGGAGCTCGCGGGATCGCAGCGCCTGCCCTGGTGCCTCGGCCAGCGCGGCGAGCACCTGGAAGTCGGGCTCGGAGATGCCCGCGTCCCGCTGGAGGTGCTGGTTCAGAGCGAGCGAGAGCTGGTCGTGCATCCGGTGGAAGGCACGCCAGACCTGGTATTCGCGCCCGTCGAGCCGCTTGCCGGATCCGCCCATCCGACCAGCGTAATTCGCGTTCGGGCGGCCCGGACCGAGCGTGGAGCCGGGCCGCCCGGAGATGACCGGGATCACACGCGGACCGGCGACCCACGTCGTAGTCTGGTTGACGCATCAACCTTTGGGAGATAATCGTGTCAGGTAACTACGGTCACCGCCTCGAGTTCGGCACGCTCATCACGCCGGGGAACGCGTCGCCCGATACCCCGGTGACGCTCGCCCGCCGCAGCGAGGCGCTCGGCTACGACCTGGTCACCTTCGCCGACGATCCCGACCAACCGGCCCACCTGGACACGTGGACGCTGCTCGCCTGGGTCGCCGGGCGGACCGACCGGATCCGCCTCGCCGCGAACGTGCGCACCGTCCCGCTGCGATCCCCGGCCATGATCGCCCGCTCCGCCGCCAGCCTCGACCTGCTCTCCGGCGGCCGGCTGGAACTCGCCCTCGGCACCGGCGACCGCGACCCCGACGGTCTGGCGGCCGCCGCGGCCCCCAGCGGCGCCCGGCTCGACCCGCGTGCGGCCCTCGACGCGCTCGGCGAGTCGATCGACGTCGTCCGGGCCGTGCTGGACGCCGGCGATCCGGACCCGGTCCACTACGACGGCGAGCACCACCGCATCGACGGCGCGCCGCGCGGCCCGCTGCCGGCCCACCACATCCCGATCTGGCTCGGCGGAACCGACCCCCGCTTGCTGCGGCTGGTCGGCGCGCAGGCCGACGGGTGGCTCGCCACGTTCGATCCGGCCGAACCGGACACCGTCCGGACCAGCAACAAGATCATCGACGAGGCGGCCCGGGAGGCGGGGCGCGACCCGGCCGAGATCCGCCGGCTGCTGAACGTCTCCGGACGCTTCTCCGCCACCCGGCAGGGTTTCCTGCACGGGCCGGCCGCCGGCTGGGTCGAGGACCTGCTGCCACTGGTGGTCGAGAACGGCGTCGGGACGATCGTCCTGATGACCGACGACGTGACGACCATGGAGCTGTTCGCGCGGGAGGTGGCACCGGCCCTGCGGGAGGCGGCCGACCGGGCACTGCCCGCCCCGCTACCCCGCACCGCTCAGCGCGGCGGCGCGGTCCGCGCCAAGCGGCGTCCGGGCATCGCGTACGACGAGGTGCCCGCCTCCCTGACCGACCACGCCGTGGAGCCGGGCGACATCGAGTACGCCAGGGTGAAGTCGAACTACCTGCGCGGCGGCGCGCCCGGTCTCGTCCTGCGCCCGCGCAGCACGGCCGAGGTGGCCGACGCGCTCACCTTCGCCCGGGCGCACCGGCACCTGCCGCTCGGTGTCCGCAGTGGCGGGCACGGCATCAGCGGGCGGTCGACCAACGACGGCGGCATCGTCATCGACGTCGGTGGGATCAATGGCATCGAGGTGCTCGACGAGGATGCCCGTCTGGTCCGGATCGGCGCGGGGGCACGTTGGATGGACGTCGCCGCCACGCTGGCCCCGTACGGCTGGGCGCTCACCTCCGGCGACTACGGCGGAGTGGGCGTGGGCGGACTGGCCACCGCCGGTGGCGTCGGCTGGATGGCGCGTAAGCACGGGCTCACCATCGACCACCTGCGCGCGGTCGAGCTGGTGCTCGCCGACGGCCGTGTCGTGCGGGCCAGCGGTACGGAGAACGCCGACCTCTTCTGGGCGGTACGCGGCGCCGGCGCCAACTTCGGGGTGGTGACCGCCTTCGAGTTCGAGGTGGACGAGGTCGGGCCGGTCGGCTGGGCCCAGTTCGCATTGGACGCCGGTGACCCTGTCGGGCTCCTGACCCGCTGGGGCGCCGCGGTGGAGGCCGCGCCGCGCGACCTGACCAGCGCGATAATCATGGGGCCGCGCCGGATGGGCCAACCGGCCGTGGCGCAGGTGATGGCGATGGTCGACTCCGACGACCCCGCGACGATCGTGGCGCAGCTTCAGCCGGTCGCCGACGTCGCGCCCGGCTACGACCAGCAGGTCGTCATCACCTCGTACGCCTCGGTGATGGCCAACGCGAGCGACGCACCGCACCAGGCCCAGGGAGAACCGATCTCCCGCACCGGCCTGATCGAGCACCTGACCCCCGAGTTCGCGGCTGCCGCGGCCCGCCTGCTGGCCGGCGGCGTCGTCTACTTCTTCCACATCCGCTCGATCGGCGGCGCGGTCACCGACGTCGATCCGGACGCGATGGCGTGGAGCCACCGGAACGTCAACTTCCACGTGACCGCGTTCGGGTGGGACCGGGCCCGGCTCGACGCGCTCTGGGACGGCCTGCTCGCCGAGCACCTGCGCGGCACGTACCTCAGCTTCGAGACCGATCAGCGGCCGGAGCGTCTCGCCGAGGCGTTCCCGCCCCGCACGCTGGCCCGGCTGCGCACGTTGAAGAAGCGCTACGACCCGGACGGCCTCTTCCGCGACAACTTCGCCATCACACCCGACACCGCATCGAGGACGACGCCATGACCGACTACGGGCACGACCTACTGTTCGGCACCTTCGCCACGCCCACCGTGCAACCCGTCCGGCAGGCCGTCGACCTGGCCGTGGTCGCCGACCGCGCCGGGCTGGACCTGGTCACTTTCCAGGACCACCCGTACCAGCCTCGGTTCCACGACACCTGGACGCTGCTGAGTTACGTGGCCGCGCGCACCGAACGCGTGCACCTCAGCGCCAACGTGCTCAACCTGCCGCTGCGGCCGCCGGTGGTGACCGCACGCGGCGCCGCCAGCCTGGACCTGCTCAGCGGTGGACGGTTCGAGCTGGGCATCGGCGCGGGCGCGTTCTGGGACGCCATCGAGGCGATGGGCGGCCGGCGGCTGAGCCCCGGCCAGGCGATCACCGCGCTGGAGGAGGCGATCCAGATCATCCGTGAGGTCTGGGCGGCCGACAAGCCGGGCGGCGTACGCGTCGACGGCGAGTACTACCGGGTCAACGGCGCCAAGCGTGGACCCGCGCCGGCGCACGACGTGAACGTGTGGATAGGCGCGTACAAGCCGCGGATGCTGCGCCTGGTCGGGCGGGTGGCCGACGGCTGGCTGCCGTCACTGCCGTACTTCCAGGGTGGGCCGGCCGACCTGGTCGCCATGAACGAGCGGATCGACGAGGCCGCCGCGGCCGCGGGCCGCGAGCCGACGGGGATCCGGCGGCTGCTCAACATCTCCGGCGAGTTCGCGCCCACCGGTCGGTCGCTGCTCAACGGTCCGCCGGAGCAGTGGGCGGAGGACCTCGCCGGCCTGACCCTGGAGTACGGGGTGAGCGCCTTCATCCTGATGGCCGACGACCCGGCCACGATCGAGCTCTTCGCCGCCGAGGTCGCCCCGGCCACTCGGCAACTGGTCGCCGAGGAGCGGGCCCGCGCCGGGCGCTGACCGAACGGGCGGGCGTGACGGTGGTGTCCCGGAGGTCCGGGACACCACCGGATGGGCGCACCGAGCACCTCCCGCGACTCGGCGACCGGCCCGTCGGTGACGGCCCGCCCGCCGCCCCCGGCGACGCGTGCCGGTGCTGGCTCTACCTTCCCCGCCGCAAGAACAACCAATCACACTGGGAGGAGGGTACCGGCCAGAGCTTGCGGCGTGACGTTACGTAACCAGCGACGGTCGAGTCGACGCGGGCCAGCCCGCACGAGCCGACCGTGAGCCGCAGGGTGGCCGGCGCCGTTACCGGGCCAGCAGCGCGCGCAGCGCCTCGACGACTTCGGCCGGCGCCTCCTCCGCCATGAAGTGGCCGCAGGAGACGGTGCGGTGCGCCAGGTCCGGCGCCCACGCCCGCCACAGCTGCGCGGCGTCGTACCCGAGGGCCGCCCCCCAGTCCTGCTGGAGGACGGTCACCGGCATCCGCAGCTGCTTTCCGGCGGCCCGGTCGGTCCGATCGTGTGTGACATCCACCCGGGCCGACGCCCGGTAGTCGGCCACGATCGAGGTGACCGCCGCCCGGGACGCCGCCAGGTACGCGGCCCGCACCTCGGCGGGGATCGCTTCCGGATCGCGCGTCCAGATGTCCAGGAAGTGCCCGAAGAAGGCGTCCGGGCTCCCGCTGATCAGCTGCTCGGGCAGCCCGGGCGGCTGGGCCATGAGATACAGGTGGAAGCCGACAGCGGCGGTGGTGCCGTGCAGGACGTCCCACATGTCGAGGGTGGGCAGCACGTCGAGCGCGGCGAGGTGGGTGACGGCGTCCGGGTGGTCGAGACCGGCCCGGACGGCGACCAGCGCACCCCGGTCGTGGCCGGCCAGGGCGAACCGCTCGTGCCCCAGTGCCCGGGCGAGCGCCACGACGTCGGCGGCCATCGTCCGCTTGGCGTACCGCTCGCCGTCGCTGTCGGCGGGCTTGTCGCTGGCGCCGTAGCCGCGTAGGTCGGGGCAGATCACCGTGTGGTCCGCGGCCAGGTCGGCGGCAACGTGCCGCCACATGAGGTGGGTCTGCGGGAAGCCGTGCAGCAGGACGACCGGGCTGCCCGATCCGCCCACGGCCGCCTGGAGCGTCACACCGTCGGCGACGCTGACGCGCTGGTAGTCGAAGCCCTTGATCTTCACGTAGAACCTTTCGGTGCCGGAAGTTCCGGGCTGGGCCGAGAGGCCGTGCCCGGCGTTACGTGTCGAGCCTGCGCCCGGGTGATCAGTAACCGATCAGCGTCGGATGAGTGGCGTGCGGTCCGGTGGGCCTGCCTAGATTGGGGCCATGACCAGCCAGCCGGACGGGCCCAAGGTGACGTTCGGTGTGCTCGGGGCGGTACGGGCCGATGACGCGCGGGGCGCGGTGCCGCTCCGCGGTGCCCGCCAGCGCGCCGTGCTGGCCAGGCTGCTGGTCGCCCGGGGGCGGATGGTGCCGGTCGACCGGCTGGTCGACGCCCTGTGGGAGGAACCGCCGGTCGGTGCCGTGGCCGCGCTGCGGACCTTCGTCGCCGACCTGCGCCGCGCCCTGGAGCCGGACCGGCCGCCCCGCCGGCCGCCCCGCCTGTTGGTGACCGCGCCGCCCGGGTACGCGCTGCATCCGGCACCGGACGCCGTGGACGCCTGGCGGTTCGAGGCGGCGGTCAGCGAGTCGGCGGAGTTGCTCACCACCGGTGAGCCCGGCGAGGCACTGGCCCGCCTCGACGACGCGCTCGCCCTGTGGCGCGGCCCCGCCTACGCCGAGTACGCCGACCGGAGCTGGGCCCGCGCGGAGATCGACCGGCTGGACGAGCTGCGGTTGCTGGCCGTCGAGCGGCGGGCCGAGTCGCTGCTGTCCGCCGGTCGCGCCGCCGAGGCCGCCTCCGATCTGCGGGGGCACGTCGCCGACCAGCCGCTGCGTGAGGACGCCTGGCGGCTGCTGGCCCTCGCCCTGTACCGCGCGGACCGGCAGGGGGACGCGCTGGCCGAGCTGCGCCGCGCGCGGGAGACGCTGGTGGCGCGGCTCGGCGTCGACCCCGGCCCACGGCTGCGGCAACTGGAGGCCGACATCCTCGCCCAGGCGCCACACCTCACCGCCCCGGCCGCCCCCACCGCGCATCTCGCCGGCCCGGCCGCCCCCACCGCGCGGGTCGCCGGCCCGGCCGCCCCCACCGCGCGGGTCGCCGGCCCGGGTGCCCTCGCCGTGCGGGTCGCCGCCCAGGCGGCCCGCGGGCTGGGCGACGGCGTGAAACGGCACCCGCTCGTCGGGCGGGACGGGGAACTGGCCCGCGTGCGGCAGGCGGCCGAACGGGTCAGCCGAGGGGGCTCACCTGTCCTGGCACTGGTCTCCGGGGACGCGGGCGCCGGCAAGTCGGCGCTCGCCGAGGCGCTCACCGGCGAGCTGACGTCGACCGGCTGGGTCACGGCGTGGGGGCGCAGCCCCGAGTACGACGGAGCCCCGGTGGCCTGGCCGTGGCGGCAGATCGCCGACCAGCTGACCGCGGCGACCGGAACCGCGCCGCCCGCCGAGGCGGAGGTCTCCGAGGGCGCCGGGAGCGATCCGGCCGTGGCCCGGTTCCGCCTGCACCGGGCCGCCGCGGCGCAGCTCGCCGGGGTCGCCCGTCGCGGGCCGGTGCTGCTCGTGCTGGACGACCTGCATCGGGCGGACGAGGGCACCCTCGACCTGCTCTCCGCGCTGCTCACCGAACCGGAGCCCGTCACCGGCCCGGTGCTGGTGGTGGGCACCTACCGGGCCAGCGAGATCACGCCGGAGCTGACCACGGCGTTGGCCCGGTTCGCCCGGATCGAACCCCTCCGCGTCTACCTGGGTGGGCTCGCCGAACCGGCGACCGGCGAACTCGCTCGGGCGGTGGTCGGGCGGGACCTGGACGGAGCCGCCGTGCGGTCGATCCACCGTCGCAGCGGCGGCAACCCGTTCTTCGTACGGGAGCTGGCCCGGCTCCTCGCGGCGGAGGGTGACGCCGCGCTGGAGCGGGTGCCGGCCGGGGTGCGCGACGTCATCCGGCACCGGCTCACCCGGCTTCCCGCCGCGGCACAGGACGTGCTGCGGCAGGCCGCGGTCCTCGGCCGGGACGTCGATCCGGAGGTGCTGGCAATGCTCACGGAGGGCGACGCGACGGTGCTCGACGCGCTGGACCGGGCGTTGGCTGCCGGATTCCTCACCGAGGAGGACGGCGAGCTGCGGTTCACACACGTCCTGGTCCGGGACACGCTCTACGCTGACCTGTCCGCGCCGCGGCGGGCCCATTGGCACACCGCTGCCGGTGCCGCGATCGAGCGGCTGCACCCCGACGACGTGGTGACCCTCGCCCGTCACTTCGGCCAGGCGGGGACCCGGGCCACGGCCGCACGGGCGTCCCGTTACGCCCGGGCCGCCGCCGAGCAGGCCGAACATCGCGCCCACCCGCACCAGGCGGCCCGGTTGTGGCAGCAGGCGGTCGACGCCCACGACCGGGCGGGCGACGGCGACGTGCGCGGGCGGCTGACGGCGGTGATGGGCCTCGGCCGGGCGCTGGCCGTGACCGGGCACCTGGAGCACACCCGGCGCTACCGTGGCGAGGCGATCGGCACGGCCGAGACGCTCGACGATCCGGCTCTGGTAGCGGCCGTGCTCACCGCCTTCGACGTGCCGGCGGTGTGGACCCGCAACGACGACGAACAGCTCTCCCAGCGGATCGTGGCGGCCACCGACCGGACCCTGGCCCTGGTCGGCGCGGACGACCCGGAGCTGCGTAGTCGACTGCTCAGCACGCTCGCGCTGGAGCTGCGGGGGACCACCGGCGACCGCGGGCGCCGAGCGGCCGTGGAGGCGGAGACGATCGCGCGGCGGCTGCGTCGACCGGCGTTGCTGGCGTTCGCGCTCAACGCCCGCTTCATGCACAGCTTCGAGCGGACCGGCCTCGCCCCTGACCGCGCGCGCCTCGGCGCGGAACTGGCCGACCTGGCGGCCCGGCACGACCTGGTGACCTTCGAGGTGCTCGGCCACCTCGTCGTGCTGCAGGCGAGCTGCGCGCTGGCCGACCTCGACGCCGCCGACGCGGCCGCGGCCGCCGCCGACCGGCTCGCCGCCCGGCACGACCTGCCCCTGGTGGGGGTGTTCACCGGATGGTACGAAGCGCTACGCCTCGCCCTGCTGGGACGTTCCGCCGAGGCGGCGGTCGCCTACCGGCGGGCGGCGGCCCGAACCCCCGCCGCGGCAATGCCCGGCATGGCGCGGGGCCTGCTGCCGCTCGCGCTGCTGTCGTTGCGACTGGACGACACGTCTCCGAGCGCGCCGGTGCGGGTGCCCGGCGACGGAACGGACCTTGGTCCGTACGAGCCGTGGGTGCGGGCGCTGGAGCTGGCCGCCGCCGGCCGCCGCGACGAGGCCGTCGCCGCGCTGCGCGCGCTGCCCGAATCGCCGTACGACCTGCTCCGGGAGGCCCGGCTCTGCCTCACCGCCCGGGCCGCGCTCGCCGCCGGCGACGAGCCGGCGATGCGGTACGCGTACGCCGAGCTGCTGCCTGCCGCGGCCGAGCTGGGCGGAGCGGGCAGCGGTGTGCTCAGCCTCGGCCCGGTGGCCCGGCACCTGGCCGACCTGGCCACCGCGCTCGGCCGGGACGACGAGGCCACCGCGCACGACCGGACGGCGAATGCGCTCGCCGCACGCCTCGCGGCGGCCTCGTGACGGGCGCGGGATACCCCGGGCCGCGGTGGCCCGGGGTACCCCGCCTCGGCTCAGGACTTCCGGAGCCAGAAGGTCAGACCCAGCGACTCGTCGGTGAACGGTGACGCGTCCGCCCAGGACGGCTCGCCCTCGGCGCAGTCGCTCGCCAACACCTCCTCGGCCACCAGGTCGCGGTGCTCGCGCAGGGCCAGTGCGGTCTCCTCCCGGTCCGCGCGGTAGCGCAGCTCGATCCGGTCGGTCACCTCCAGGCCGCTGGACTTGCGCGCCTCCTGGATCTGCCGGATCGCGTCCCGGGCCACGCCGGCCCGGCGCAGCTCCGGGGTGAGGTGCAGGTCGAGCGCCAACGTCGCGCCCGCGTCGCTGGCCACCGCCCAACCCTCCCGTGGGGTCTCGGTGACGACCACCTCGTCCGGGCCGAGCGTCACAGTCTCCTCACCGACCTGGACGGTGGCCGACCCGGTGTCGCGCAACGACTCCTTCAGCGCGGCCGCGTCGGCCGCCGCGATCGCCTTGGCCACCTGCTGCACCGTCTTGCCGAACCGCTTGCCCAACGTCCGGAAGTTAGCCTTCGCGGTGGTGTCCACGAGCGACCCGCCGGCCTCACCGACCGGGTCGACCGACCCGATGTTCAGTTCGGCGGCGATCTCCGCCAGCAGCTCCGGCGAGAGCTCCTCGAAACCGCCCGCGGAGGCCAGCGCCCGCGACAGCGGCTGCCGGACCTTCATGCCGGAGTCGGCGCGGGCCGCCCGGCCCAGCTCGACCAGCCGCCGGGCGAGCGCCATCTGCCGGGACAGCGACGGATCGATCAGCGACTCGTCGGCGACCGGGTACGGCGCGAGGTGGACCGACTGCGGCACCTCCGGGTCCACCGGCACGACCATGTCCTGCCAGACCTTCTCGGTGATGAACGGGGTCAGCGGTGCGAGCAGCAGGGTGACCGTGTTCAACGCCTCGTGCAGGGTGGCGAGCGCGGCCCGGTCACCCCGCCAGAAGCGCCGCCGGCTGCGCCGCACGTACCAGTTCGACATGTCGTCCACGAACGTGGCGAGCAGCCGGCCGGCCTGGTGGGTGTCGAAGTCGGCCATCGCGGCGTCGACCTGCTGGACCAGCGTGTTCAGTTCGGACAGCAGCCACCGGTCGAGTACCGGCCGGTCGGCCGGCGCCGGGTCCCCGGCCGACGGGGTCCACCCGGCGGTACGGCCGTAGAGCGACTGGAAGGCGGCCGTGTTCCAGTAGGTCAGCAGGGTCTTGCGGACGACCTCCTGGAGGGCGGTGTGCCCGACCCGCCGGGCGGACCAGGGCGAGCCGACGGCGGCCATGAACCAGCGCACCGCGTCCGCGCCGTGCTGCTCCAGCAGCGGGATCGGCTCAAGGATATTGCCCAGGTGCTTGGACATCTTGCGGCCGTCCTCGGCGAGGATGTGGCCCAGGCAGACCACCGTCTCGTACGGGGAACGGTCGAACACCAGCGTGCCGATGGCCATCAGCGTGTAGAACCAGCCACGGGTCTGGTCGATCGCCTCGGAGATGAACTGCGCCGGGAACTGCTGTTCGAAGAGCTCCTTGTTCCGGTACGGGTAGCCGAACTGGGCGAACGGCATCGACCCGGAGTCGTACCAGGCGTCGATGACATCGGGGACCCGGTGGGCGGTCTTGCCGCAGTGGCAGGCGAAGGTGACGTCGTCGATGAACGGCCGGTGCGGGTCGAGCCCGGTCACGTCCGTCCCGGTCAGCTCGCTGAGTTCGGTCAGCGAGCCCACGCAGGTCAGATGGTCGTCGGGGCAGCGCCAGATGGGCAGCGGGGTGCCCCAGTAGCGCCGCCGGGAGAGCGCCCAGTCGACGTTGTTGTTGAGCCAGTCGCCGTAGCGGCCGTACTTGACCGTGCCGGGGTGCCAGGTGGTCCGCTCGTTCTCCCGCAGCAGCGCGTCGCGCACGGCGGTGGTCCGCACGTACCAGGACGGCTGGGCGTAGTAGATCAGCGCGGTGTGGCAGCGCCAGCAGTGCGGGTAGGTGTGTTCGTACGGGACGTTCTTGAAGAGCAGCCCCCGCAGCTGGAGGTCCTCGATGAGGGGCCGGTCGGCCTCCTTGAAGAACCTTCCGCCGACGAGTGGGATCTCCGGTTCGAAGCGGCCGTTCGACTGCATCGGGTTCACCATCGGCAGCCCGTACGTCCGGGCGGTGGCCAGGTCGTCCGCGCCGAACGCCGGCGCCTGGTGGACGAGGCCGGTGCCGCTGTCCGTGGTCACGTACGACGCGAGGACGACGTAGTGCGCGTCGGGCACCTCGACGAGGTCGAACGGCGGCCGGTAGGTCCACCGCTCCAGTTCCTTGCCCTTGAAGGACTCGCCGGTGAGTTCCCAGCCGTCGCCCAGCGCGTACGCCAGCAGCGGCTCGGCGACGACGAGCTGTTCGTTGCCGTCACTGGCTACCACGTACCGCACGTCGGGGTGGACCGCCACCGCGACGTTCGACGGCAGCGTCCACGGGGTGGTCGTCCAGACCAGCAGGGCGGCCCGGTCGGCCAGCGGGCCCGAGGTGAGCGGGAACCGGACGAAGACCGACGGGTCGACGACCGTCTCGTAGCCCTGGGCGAGCTCGTGGTCTGAGAGGCCGGTCTCGTCGCGGGGGCACCACGGGGCGACCCGGAAGTCCTCGACCAGCAGGCCCTTGTCGAAGATCTGTTTCAGCGACCACCAGACGGACTCGATGTACTCCGGGTCCATGGTCCGGTACGCGTCGTCCATGTCGACCCAGTAGCCCATGCGCTCGGTGAGCTCTGCGAACGCGTCGGTGTGCCGGGTCACCGATTCGCGGCAGCGGGCGTTGAACTCGGCGATGCCGAACTTCTCGATGTCCTGCTTGCCGGAGAAGCCGAGTTCCCGTTCGACGGCGAGTTCGACGGGCAGGCCGTGGCAGTCCCAGCCGGCCTTGCGGGCGACGTGGAAGCCCTTCATGGTCTTGTAGCGGGGGAAGACGTCCTTGAAGACGCGTGCCTCGATGTGGTGGGCGCCGGGCATGCCGTTGGCGGTCGGCGGGCCCTCGTAGAAGACCCACTCGGGCCGGCCCGCGGACTGCTCAAGGCTGCGCCTGAAGACGCTGTTGGCGTGCCAGAAGTGCAGGACCTGGTGGTCGAGGTCGGGTAGATCGACCTGCGTCGGTACGCTGCGGTACATCGCTCCTCCGTCGGCGCGTGTGTGAAAGCTCCGCCGGAGGGACGAGGCCGGGGCCCCGCGGTACCACCCTCCTTGGCCGGTGTCCGGCCCTCTCGTTTCGGGTGCGGTCGGGTCTACTCGGCCTCGCGGCCTTTCTTCCGACGGCTCCGGGGTGATCTTCCCGCCGCGCACACCTCCGGGCTTCCACCATCCCCGGATCGCTACTGGCTGCGTGCGACGGTACTCGTCCCCATCTGCGCCTTCCGTGACCATCCTATCCCAGCCGGGTGTGGCCGCAGGCGTCCCGGCCGAGTGGGGGGAGTACTCCGCGTGCGGGCGGCACGGAGGGGTACCCCCTGGATAACGTCCAGGGTATGAACGATCTGATGCGAGCGGTGGGCTACCGCAGGAGCCTGCCGATCACCGATCCGGAGAGTCTGATGGACGCCGAGATCCCGGTGCCCACGCCCGGACCGCATGACCTGCTGGTCCGGGTGGAGGCGGTGTCGGTCAACCCGGTGGACGTCAAGGTGCGCGCCGGCAACGATCCCGGCGGCGAGCTGAAGGTGCTCGGCTACGACGCGGCCGGCGTGGTCGTCGCCGTGGGTGAGCGGGTGAGCAGGTTCGCGGTCGGCGACGAGGTCTGGTACGCGGGCTCGATCGGCCGGCCGGGCACCAACGCCCAGTTCCACACCGTCGACGAGCACGTGGTCGGGCACAAGCCGAACACACTCGGCTTCGCCGAGGCGGCGGCGCTGCCACTCACCACGATCACTGCGTGGGAGACGTTGTTCGATCGGTTCCGGTTGGCGAAAGGCGCTACCGGAACACTGCTCGTGGTGGGCGGCGCCGGTGGCGTCGGGTCGATGGCGGTGCAGCTCGCGCGGGCGTTGACCGACCTGACCGTGATCGGGACGGCCGCGCGGCCCGAGTCACGGCAGTGGGTCAGCGAGCTCGGCGCCCACCATGTGGTCGACCATCACGACCTCGTCGACTCGGTCCGCGCCGTCGCTCCGGACGGCGTCGACTACCTGCTCAGCGCGTTCACGGCCGGCAACGTCGAGCGGTACGCGGAGATCGTCCGCCCCGGCGGCCAGATCACGGCGATCGACGATCCGGAAGAACTGGACGTGCTGCCGTTGAAGGCGAAGAGCATCGCCTGGTACTGGGAGTTCATGTTCACCCGACCGCTGTTCCTGCCGACTGACCCGAACCAGCACGAGCTGCTGGAGGAGGCGGCGCGCCTGGTGGAAGCCGGGCTGCTTCGTACCACGCTGACCCGGCAGCTCGGCCCGATCAACGCCGAGAACCTACGTCGGGCGCACGAACTCGTCGAAACCTCCGCCACCATCGGCAAGGTGGTCGTCGCGGGCTTCTGACTGTCGGGCTCGGCCGTGTCCGGCCGTGGACGACCACCGGGGTCCACGGCCGGCGCTCGGTCGGCGGGTCACCTCGCGGGGCTTGTTCGGTCATTCTGTCGGACGGGGTGTCCGGGCAAGTGGACCGGTGGTCGCGCCGGGACGCATAGGATCGTGGTCATGCCTTCGATCACGCGACGACGCTCTGCCGGCGCCGACCGGCGTCTCACCGTCGAGGCGCGGATCCTCGCCACCACCGAGCGCCTGCTGGCGGAGGGGGAGAGCTTCACGGAGCTCGGGGTGCAGCGCATCGCCCAGGAGGCGGGCGTCGCGCGATCGACCTTCTACCTGCACTTCGCCGACAAGACGCAGCTGCTGCTGCGGCTCGCCGAGTCGTTCACCGACGCCGCGTTCGGGGTCGCCGGGGAGTGGGAGCCGGCGAAGGTGGGCGCGCCGCCCGGTGACTCGGTGGGGCTGGACGCGCTGGTGAGCGGCTTCCGGGAGATCATCGCCATCTACCGCCGGCACCGCGGGGTGCTCGCCGCGATCAACGAGGTGTCCGGTTACGAGCCGGCGATCCGCGGGTTCTGGCGGGCGAGGCTCGACCAGTTCCTGAGGCGTACCGTCCACGTGCTCGAGGAGGAGCAGCGGGCCGGGCGGGCGCCGCAGGACGTCGACATCGCCGCCGCGAGTCGTCTGATCGTGATCGGCGGTGAGCGCTTCCTCTCCGACCATGTCGCCACCGATGACGGCAGCGGTGACGAGGCCGCCGCCCTCGAGCTGGCGAACACCTGGTGGTACGGCGTCTACCGGCGTCCCGCCGGGCAGGAGTCGCCGGTCGACTGACCGCGGCTCGCCGGGCCGCGAACCATCGAGCGACCCCCGTGCGGACACCCCTCGAAGGGGGCGCCGCACGGGGGTCGCTCTCTTTCTGCCGCACACCGACAACTCGATTTGTCTTGACAAGAAAATTTGTCGGTGAGAGAGTCAAGGCATGTTCGACATCACAGTGATCGAGGACGCGGCGGCGGCCGAGGTGTCGCTGGACCCGATGCGGGCCCGGCTCCTGGCGGCCCTCGCCGAGCCGGCCTCGGCGACGATGCTCGCCGCCCGGGTCGGCCTGCCTCGGCAGAAGGTCAACTACCACCTCCGCGCGCTCGAGCAGCACGGCCTCATCGAGCTGGTGGAGGAGCGCCGCAAGGGCAACGTCACCGAGCGGGTCATGCGGGCCACCGCCACGTCGTACGTCATCTCGCCGGCGGCCCTGGCCGCGGTGCGACCCGACCCGGCGGAGGCGCCGGACCGGTTGTCGGCGCGGTGGTTGCTCGCGCTGGCGGCCCGCCTCGTACAGGACGTCGGCTCGCTGATCACCGGTGCCGACCGGGCGAAGAAGCGGGTCGCGACGTTCGCCGTCGACGCCAACGTGCGGTTCGCCTCGGCGACCGACCGGGCCGCGTTCGCCGAAGAGTTGGCGGCCACGATCGGCGCACTGGTCGCCCGCTACCACGACGAGAACGCCCCAGGTGGCCGCGAGCACCGAGTGGTGCTCGCCCTGCATCCCAGCGCCGAACCGACCAGCCGCGACGCATCCGAGGAGTCCTGACATGACCGCCACGACCAGCCCGATCGCCGCACGACCAGCCCGATCGCCGTCCGGACCCGGCCGGCCACCCGTACCGTCAGCGCCACCATCCGGCGTCGCCGCCGGCGCGCTCTGGGCGTGGGTGGCGCGGTGGTCGCGAACAGCGTGCTCTACCTGGCCGGCCGTGCCGCCGGCACCGACTTCACCCTCACCGACCCGGGCGCGACCCAGTCGCACCAGCTGATCCTGCCGGAGATCGCCGCGTTCAGCCTGGTCTTCGCGTTGCTCGGCTGGGGATCGCTGGCGCTGCTCGAGCGGTTCACCCGGCACGCGCGGAGCGCCTGGGGCGCACTCGCCGGCACCGTGCTGCTGGCGTCCTTCGTCCCGGTCCTCATCGAGCAGGCCACGGTGGACACCCGGGTCATGCTCTGCGTGCTCCACGTCGTGGTGGCCGTGGCGCTGCTGCCGATGCTGCGCCGGCGCACGGCCGACCGCTGACTCCCGCCGAACCGGCCGGCACCGTCCGTGGCCGGCCGCCCCCCGACCCCGATTCCGAACACCCAGCGAAAGGTTCAACGTGATGGGACACCACTTCGAGCTGCAGAAGGACATCGAGCTGGCGGCCACTCCGGATCAGGTCTGGGAGGCGATCGCCACCGGCCCCGGCCTCGACTCCTGGTTCATGGGGCGGAGCGAGGTCGAGCCCCGCGAAGGCGGCCGGAGCAGCCTCACCATGGCCGGTCACACCGAGGTGGCGACGGTCATCGCCTGGGAGCCGGGCAAGCGGTTCGCCAATCGCACCGTGCCCGGACCGGACAGCAGCTTCCTGGCCATGGAATACCTCATCGAGGGGCGTGACCAGGGGAGTACCGTGCTGCGACTGGTGCAGAGCGGGGTGCTCGGCGACAACTGGGAGACCGAGTACGAGGCGATGAAGGCCGGTTGGGACATGTACCTCGGCACGTTGGCCGCGTACCTCGCCCATTTCCCCGGCCGGGCCGGAGCACCGGTCGCGGCGTTCCGGCCCCAGGCCGGCACGCCCGACCAGGTCTGGACGGCGGTGGCCGGTGCCTTCGGGATCGCCGGCCCGATGGAGGAGGGGCGGCGCGTCCGACTCACCGTCGACGGGCTGCTGCCGATCGACGGGGTGGTCGACCTCGTCGGCCTGCCGACCTACGTCGGTGTCCGCACCGACGACGCCCTCTACCGCTTCCTGCACTCCGGCACCGACCGGGGCAACGTCCTGGTTCTCGGCCACCACCTCTACGGCGACCAGGACCCGGCCCGGGCCGAGCAGGCCTGGCAGGCGTGGGCCGACAAGCTCCCGATCGCCTGACGGGTTCCGGAACGCCGACGGCCGGGGCCGTCTCCCGGATCGGCCCGGGAGACGGCCCCGGCCGCGGTGCGGGGCGACCTCAGCGTGACCGTTGCGCCCCGTGCCGGGCGTAGCGTGCCCGGAACCGCTCCACCCGTCCCGCGCTGTCGACGAGCCGCTGCTTCCCGGTCCAGAACGGGTGGCTCGCTGAGGAGATCTGCACGTCGATGACCGGATAGGTGTTGCCGTCGGTCCACTCGATCGTCTGGTCGCTGGTGGCGGTGGAACGGGTGAGGAAGGCGAAGTCGGCGGCGCGGTCGCGGTAGACGACCGGCCGGTACTCGGGGTGGATGCCGCGCTTCATGCGCTCTCTCCTTCGGGGTCGGCGGAACTGTCGGACAGATCGGGATCGGGACTGCCGTCCGGGGTGAGGGTGACGAGGGGGAAGCAGCCGGCGAACGGGTCGGGATAGCTGCGCCAGACCTCCTCGCCGTCGGCCAGCTCGGCGTCGGTGAGCAGGCACGCGGCGAGGGTGCGGTGCAGGTCGGCGGCGGCCAGGTCCAGGCCGATGAAGACCAGATGTTGGTGGCGGTCGCCGTAGTAGGGATCCCAGTCCAGCGCGGCGGCGAGCCGCCGGTGATCGGACGTGTCGGCCCAGAGCTCGTCCGGCAGGACGGCGAGCCAGCGTCCGAGCGAACCCAGGCCGAGTCCGCCGCCGGCGAAGTCCCAGGCGATCACGGTCTCCGGCTGGCTGGCCAGCCACAGGTGTCCCCGCGACCGGATCGCCTCGGCGTTGAGCTCCTCCAGCGCGTCGTGCAGACGCTCGGGGTGGAACGGGCGGCGCGCCCGGAACAGCACCGAGACGACCCCGCAGTCCGGGTGCGGCTCGTGCGTACCGAGCGCGTACCCCTCCAGGCCACGGGTCAGTACGCCTGGCGTGTCGGGCCGGTGACGTCGAGTGTCGCGTAGCCGGCGGCTGAGCGCGTGGGTATCGACCAGGTCCGCGTCGACCCGGACCTGAGTGGCCCACGGGGCCATCCGGTCCAGCAGCACCGACAGCCGGCTGGTGTCGAACTCCCCGTCTCGGGACAGTCCCCACAGGACGATCGTGTCGGCGTACTCGATCTGGCGTACGACCACGTCGGCCACGGCACGGTCGTCGTCGGCGGCGGCGTGGATGCCCAGGGCCTTGAGGTCGTCGGTGGTGGCCAGGCCGTCGATCAGGTGCTCGGCGTCCACCACCGTGACGTACGAGTCGATGCGCAGCAGGTCGGTGACGGGCGCGCCGTCGACGAGACAGTGCGCGCAGGCTGCGGCGACCGCCTCCGGCTCGGCCACCTCGGGGAGCATCAGGAGCAGGTCCCGACCGGGGTGGGTGCGGGTGAGCCGGGCCAGGGTGGGCAGCACGTCCTCACGGAGCGTGCATGAGACGCATCCGTGAGCGAGGTTGACGCGCACGTCCTCCAGCAGGCCGTTGCCGTCGCGGACGATGCGTTGCACCGCGCCCGCGTGCACCTCGGTGAGGTCGTGGCGCACCAACAGCAGCGACGGGTCCGCCGCGAGCAGGGCGCGGGCGGCGGCGTACGTGGTTGCTGGCCAGAAGCCGCTCAGCACGGTCAGTGACGGCCGGAGGTCGGCCTCTCCGGTCACGGTGCCGGCGGGCGCGAGTGGTGACGTCGACATCACGATCCTCTCGTCGCTTGTTGAAAACGGTTGTCATTATAGGGTGACCGACGGGCCGGTCCGTCGAGCGGGGTGGCCGGCACCCCCGCTGTCGCGGCGCCCGGCCGGCCCGAGTAGAAACGAAAACCATTACGGTTAAGGTCGAGCATCAACGAGAAGGAGTCCGCGTGTCCAGACGATGTGACGTCACCGGGGCCCAACCAGGCTTAGGCAACGCCGTGTCCCACTCCCATCAGCGCACCCGCCGCCGGTGGAACCCGAACCTCCAGCGTCACCGCTACTGGTTGCCGTCCGAGCGGCGCTGGATCACCCTCACCCTCACCGCGAAGGCGCTGCGGACGGTCGACCGCAAGGGCATCGAGGCAATCGTCGCCGAGCTGCGTGGCCGGGGGGTGCGAATCTGATGGCCCGACAGACCGACATCCGTCCGGTGGTCAAGCTCCGCAGCACCGCCGGCACCGGGTACACGTACGTCACCCGGAAGAACCGGCGCAACGACCCGGACCGCCTCGTCCTGCGCAAGTACGACCCGCTCGTGCGCCGGCACGTCGAGTTCCGGGAGGAGCGCTGATGGCCCGCGACGGTCTCGTCAACCGGCAGGCCCGCCGGGAGGAGCTGGTCGCGCGGCACGCCGACCGCCGCGCCGAGCTGAAGCGGTCCATCGCACACCCCGACACCGACCCGGCGGTACGCGACGAGGCCGTCCGCCGCCTGGCACGGCTGCCCCGGGACTCCAGCCCGGTACGGCTACGCAACCGGGACGTCGTCGACGGACGACCGCGCGGAGTTCTCGCCCGGTTCGGCCTGTCCCGGATCAGGTTCCGGGAGATGGCGCTGCGGGGCGAGCTGCCGGGTGTGCGCAAGGCGTCCTGGTGACGTCCGGCGTGGTCGGTCCGTGCCGCCTCAGCGTAGGTCGGTGGCCGGGCCGGTCCACGTCGCGCCGCCGGGATCGGCCGCCGGGCCGCCACGCAGGTACGTGAGGACCGCCAGTACCCGCCGATTGGTGTCGTCGCTGGGCAGCAGGCCGAGCTTCGTGAGGATGTTCCCGACGTGCTTGCCGACCGCCGCCTCGGTGACCTGCAGCGCCGCAGCGATCGCCGCGTTCGAACGGCCCTCCGCGATCAACGCCAGCACCTCCCGCTCGCGCGGCGACAACGCCGCCAGCGGGTCCCGCGGGTGGTGCAACAACCGGCGTACGACGTCGGGGTCGACGACCGTGCCGCCGCCGGCGACGGTACGCAGATGCTCGACGAACTCGACCACCTCGGCGACCCGGTCCTTCAGCAGGGAGCCGACTCGGCGGCCGTCTCCGCTGTCGAGCAGCGCGGCGGCGTACTCGGCCTGCACGTGCTGGCTGAGCACCATCACCGCGAGCTCCGGTCGCTCCGAGCGCAACGTGACCGCCGCCCGTAGACCGTCGTCGCGCCGGCCAGGGGGCATCCGGATGTCGGTCACCACCAGGTCCGGCCGGTGCGCGCGGGTCGCCTCCAGCAGCTCCGGCGCGGAACCGACGGCGGCGAGTACCTCGAAACCGAACCGCTCCAGCAGGCCGACGAGCCCCTCGCGCAGGAGGACCTCGTCCTCGGCGATCTCGTCGGGCGGCCGTGCTGCCGTACGGCGTTGACGGCCGCCCACAGGGGTGCCCCGACCAGCAGCAGCCCGACGGAGAGCACGCCGGCGATCGGGGCGGTGGACACCAGGTAGCCCAGCGCTCGCCACGGCCACTGCGAGACCAGGTAGCGGGGGTGGCGCAGCGCCGTGGCCAGGCGCGGGAGCTGGGGCGATGTCATGCCATCGACGCTATCGGCGGTGCCGGCGTCGACCCAGCCGCCTGGATCCACTTCCGCGGGTATGCCCAGCCCCACCTTCGGGGCGTGACGCCCGGCGGGTTCGGGTCACCGCCGGGCGTCACGGACTCGGGTGCCTACTTGCCGGAGTTCAGGGCGACCAGCGCCTGGGCGACCCGGAAGTACGGGTTCCGGCCGAGGTCGCCGATCGTGACGATGCCGAGCGCCTCCTTGAGCAGCTTGGCGCCGCCCTCGCTGACCCCCGCGAGGGCGGCCACCGGGGCGTCGACCAGCTCGGCGAGGGTCTGGTCCTGGTAGGCCTTGTCGACCAGCTTGCTGAGGTCGGCGGTGACGGACATGGGCTCTCCTTCGATACCCGGGCTGACATCTCACCCGGAGGGGACCGATCGGGATGAATTACATCATCCGCGTCGAGCATGCTCCACAGAGGACACCGACTTCTCGATCTTCGGCCGTGCGCCTCTCGACGCGCCGCCGGCGCCGCCCCGCTTGCCCCGAGCCCGTCGGCGGTCCGTCGGCCGGGCGTGGCGCCGAGCCACTGCCGATCCCTGGGGGCCGCCGGCCGGAGCCTCCGGAAGCCGCCGCTCCAGATCCTGCGCCGAATGCCGACCAGGATCACCCGCAGGCTGGGGAAGAGGCGGAACGCGCGCACGATGCGGGCCAGTCGCAGCAGCCGCAGCAGCGTCACGTTCTCCCGTACCCCGGGCGCCAGCGGCGCGGCGACGATGAGCAGGTCGAACACGTTCCAGCGGTCCCGGAAGAACCCGGCCGGACTCCGGAGGTGCGCGCCGAACCGCACCAGCAGTTCGAGCACGAAGAAGGTGAGGCAGGCGTATTCGACCGTCCGCAGCAGGCCACCGGCCGCCATGACCGCCCGGCCGTAGGTCTCCAAGCCGAGCACCAACGAGTTGACGACGATGACGACGAAGCTCGCCAGGCCGAACCAGGAGGCGTTCACCAACTCCTGGCACGCAACGGCCAGCCGATGCCTCCGGCTCCGAACGGGGGGGCGTCATGATTCTCCGTCGCTCGCCCGGCGGGCGCCGGCGTCGCCGCCGCCCTCCGGTCGCTGCACGATCACGCCTGCGGCGTCTCCTCGGCCGTCGGCTCGGCCTTCTTCTCGGCCGTCGGCTCCTCGGCCGCCTCGTCGTCCTTGGCGGGCTCGGTCTCCCGCTCCGCCGCCTTCACCGGCGCGGGCACGGTCCAGGAGAACTCGATCTCGACGGAGAGCTCCGTCTCGCTCTCCCGCTCGATCTCCAGCTCGCACCGCACCTCGTCCGCGACCGCGACCGCGCCGGCGGCGCCGTAGTAGACCCGCCCGTCGGACTCGAGCTGGTTCGCCAGCTGACGCAGCCAGCCGGCCAGGTCGGCCCGTGACACCGTACGGGCATCCTCGTAGATATCCATGCGCGCCATGCTCGCACTCCACAAAGGACGAAAGGTCGACGGGTGCTTCCGATTGAGAGGCGCCGGAATGGTATTGCCTCCGGGCCACGTCGTCCCCGCCGGTTCGCGAGTGCCGGGTACCGGCCGGCCACCCGGCCGGTACCCGACTCCGCCACTGCCCTACCGCGAATCGATCCTGTGCGTGAGCTGAGCGGCCTTGCGCGCGTTCACGTCGTCAGGGACGCACGCGAGTTCCCGCGCGAGGTCGTCCGTCCGGTCGACGAACCTGGCGAAGTGCGCGAAGTACTCCTGCTGTCCACGTCCACCGACGCCCAGGCGTGGTCGGACGGCCCAGACCAGCAGCAGTGTGCTGGCCAGGAACATCGCCGTCGCAGTGCCTACCGCCCAACCGTTCAGGGGCCCGGTCGTGGTGGTGACGGCGAGGCTGACGAAGAGCCCCATGACGGTCTTGGGCCTGGCGGCTGGCCACCATCCGCCGACCGTCCATTTGGCGGGCACCGGCTGATCCCTCGCGGCCGACTCCAGCCGGGAGGATGAAGTCCCCACGGGCAGGTGCGTACAGGCATCCGAGGCGGTCTCGACGATGATCCTCACGGTGGGCGGCCGGGCCGGCGAACCGGACCCGACCGCCCGCGGTCAGGCGACCGGCGAGGCTACCGATCCAGCGGTTCGATCCAGATGTTGCGGTACTGGACCGGGTTGCCGTGATCCTGTAGCCGGATTGCGCCCGTGGCCGGGCCCTCGGGCCGGCTACCGCCGGTCGGGCCGAGGATCTCGACGTCGTCGTGCACGGTGACGCCGTTCCACACCACCGTGACGCGCGCGTTCTCCACCTTGTTGCCGGCGGTGTCGTAGCGCGCCTGCCGGTAGACGATGTCGTACGTCTGCCAGGTCAGCGGTGGCCGTGCCGCGTTCACGTCCGGTGCCTTCTGCTGGTAGATGGCGGCGGCGTCGTTGGTCTGCGGCGGGTCGATGCCGAACGAGTCCAGCACCTGGATCTCGTAGCGGTCCTGCAGGTACACGCCGCTGTTGGCGCGCGCCTGACCGGTCACGTCCGGCGGGTACAGCGGCAGGTTGAACTCGGCGTGCAGGCGGAAGTCGCCGAAGGCCTGCACCGTACGCAGGTCGCCACCGCGTACCGTCATGGTGCCGTCGGCGACCGCCCACTCGGGCTCGCGCCCGTCGCTGTGCTGCCACTCGGCGAGGTCGCCACCGTCGAACAACGTGATGCGCTCGCCGTGCGGCCGGACGGCGAGGACGTCGAGGTTCACGTGTCCGGAGTCGGCGGCCTCCTTGCGGTACTCGACCAGGTTGCGACCCTCGCGTAGGGGCACGGTGGTGGTGACGGTGCCCCACTCCTCCCACGTCACGGTCGAGGGGAAGACGGTCTGCTCCACCCGTTGACCGTTGACGTACAAACTCAGCTGCTTCTCGCCCGAGTAGGGGTTCGGACCGTTGCTGTAGCGCATCGCCAGGTCGTACCTGCCGCTCTTCCGGACGCCGACGGACATCCTGGTCGACGAGCCGTCCTCGGCGAACCCGGCGGCGAACCCGGCGCCGGAGTAGGCGGCGTGGTCGGTCGCCATGCCGACGCCGACGGTCCGGCCCTCCTCGGCCTCGAAGAACGTCTGCGGCTGCACCACGCGACCCGGGATCTCGTTGAGCGTGTACCAGGCCTCAGTGTTCCACAGCTCCTCGCCGTCGGCGGACGAGAACGGGCGCGGCGAACGCACGTGGACGACGCGATTCTCCTTGAGGCCCGGAATGTTGAGCTTGACGGTGCGGCCGTCCCGGGAAAGCTCGGCCTTGGCGACGTCGAGCGTCTCCAGGTCGAGCTTGGGGCCGCCGTACTGGCTCGTCGCGCCGTAGCGCCACTGCGTCACCTGGTACGCGTCGGCGAGGTCCTGCGCGGTCTCGGCCGACAGCGGCTCGGTGTACTCCAGCTCGAACCCGACGTGCGACACGCGCATCCGTTTGACCTCGAACACGGAGGTGCCGTTCGGGGTCAGCTTCTGCAGGCCGTAGGAGAGCTTGCCCTCCTGGCCCCAGTTGCCGCCCGCGCCCAGGCCACCGAGGTAGAGCGCGCCGTCCGGGCCGAGGGCGACCTCGTTGACTCCGGCCTCCAGGCCCTGGGTGTGCCGGAACACGGCGCCCTGGTACTGCCCCTCGACCTTCTCGAGGAACACGCGTTGCAGGCCGCCGTAGGTCACGTCGCCGACGACCAGCTGCCCCTTGTACGGCCCCCGCTTGAGCAGTACGGGAGTCGACGGCGAGTTGCCGATCTCGTTCTGCGGGAGCCAGACGACGGGTCGGGTCACCGGCTTGTCGTCGAACGGGCCCGCCGGGGTGGTGTAGTGGTTGTAGAACGCTCCCTGCTTGATCTCGACCAGCTTCGACGCGGGTAGCCAGCCGCCCTGGTTGTCGGTGACGAGGACCTCGCCGTGTGGACCCCACCCGATTCCGTTGGGGGTGCGGAGCCCGCCGGCGACGTACGTGATCTTGCCGGTCTTCGCGTCGACCTTGATCGAGGTGCCGCGGTTCGGGGCGGGTTGGGGGATCGTGGTGGCGCCACCGAGGTCGATGGCGACCGACAGGTTGAGATGGAAGTACCCGTCCCGGTAGAGCAGGCCGAACGCGAACTCGTGGAAGTTCTGGCCCCACGGCCAGGTGGCGACCGTCCGGTGGGTGTCGGCGACGCCGTCGCCGTCGGTGTCACGCAGGGCGGTCAGCTCGTGCTTCTGGCTGACGTAGACGGTGCCGTCGACCACCGCGACACCTTGGGGTTCGCGCAGCCCCTCCGCGAAGCGGTGGTAGGTCACCTGATCGGGGCCGGTCTGCCCGGTGGCCCCCTCGATCAGGTAGATCTCGCCGGTGGTGTTGTCGGTGCCGCCCCAGGTGGAGACGACCAGATCACCGTCGGGCATGAAGGCCATGCCGGTCACCTGCGGCTGGAAGCCGTCGGGACGGAGGTCGGTGAGGGTGTAACCAGGGTGGACCCGGTCCAGCGGCATGCCGTCGCCGGCCGAGTCGGCGGCGCCCTCGCAGTACTTCCAGCCGGGTGCCGTCACGCGTACGACGTCGGCATCCGTGCTCAGCGCGGAGGCCGGTACGAGCTCGAAGGCGTCGGTGCCGGGGGGACGCCACTCCAGTCGCAGCACCTGGCCGCCGCCGTTGTCGAAGAGTTCGGCGAGCAGCGGGTGCAGGCCGGCGGTCAGGTCGACCGAGCCCTCCTTGGCAGTCTCGCCGTGCAGGCCGTCGTGGTCTACGACGACCTGGTCACCGATCGTCAGGCGGGATCCGTCGTCGCTGGTCAGCCGGAACGCGTACGTGCCGTCGACCGGTGCCGTGAGGTTGGCGATGGCGTGCGTGATGAACCGGTCGGACAGGCCGAACTCGTCCGTGGTGGTCCAGTTGATCTGCGGCATCAGCTTGTCGACGTTCGGCGTCTGCGCGGGCTTCAGCGTGCACAGCGCCGGCAGCGGGACGCCCATGTCGTACGAGCGCAGGGTGACGCCCGGTTCCTGCGGTGGTACGTCAGCGGTGCCGGGTACGGCTGCGGCCGGGGTGACAGGGGCGGTGGCGAGCAGGGTCGCCAGTGCGGCACTCGCGCTGGCGAGCGCGGTGCGGCGGCGATACCGCCATCGGTTCGGTCCGGTCATCGGTCCTCCGAGGTGGGTACGGGTCCCGGCCGGGGAAAGCCGTCCCACTTTCTCCCGCCAGGGTGGGCAGATCGATCTCGTGAGACGAAAGATCGATCGCCGACACTATCACTTTAGATGGAGACATGGAAAGTTTTAAATGTTTGTGCGAAAGCTTCCGTTCATCCGTCGACGTCGGGTTCTCATGGGTGTCCGGATCGTTCCGCCGAACGGCGACGGCTCGCGCTCCGGCGTGATGTCGATCGACTCGACTTCCTTGAAGTCGGGGCATCGGGGGCGCGTGGAAGCCCCGACCGCAAGGATCCCGAGTTGACCTTGGATGGGTTCGAGCCGGATCAGGTCGAGCTCAATCCCGAGATCGAGGAGAACTAGGCTGCCGGGTGTGCAGATCCACGGGAAGACCGTCGACGACCAGACCCGGTGCGTCCACTACGCGACGCCCGTGGACGTCGTCGCCATCAAGTTCGCCTGCTGCCAGCGCTACTACCCGTGCCACCTCTGCCACGAGGAGACCGCCGGCCATCCCGCGAGCCAGTGGCCGGTCGACCAGCGGGGGGAGCATGCCGTACTTTGCGGCGTCTGTCGTACCGAGCTGACCATCGAGGAGTACCTCTCGGTCGACTCCTGCCCGAACTGCCACGCGGCGTTCAACGAACGCTGCCGGCTGCACACCCACCTCTACTTCCAGGTGCGGTGACCGGACTCGACCCTGCGCCGGCGAAGCTCGGGGCGCTACCGCGGCCGGGTGATTCACCCTCAGGTGAGGGTGTCGAGCAGGCGAAGCCGTTCCGCCGACTCGGTGCCGTTCTCCGCGCCGCTGAAGATGATCCGCACCCCCGGGTCATCGGTCAGCCGGACCACCTCCTCGTTCAGCATCATGCTGCCGACCTGCGGATGGCGGTATTCGCGTGTCGAGTGCGCGCAGTCGCTCACCGGATGCTCGGCCCAGATCCGGACGAAGTCGGGGCTACGGACACTCAGTTGGCCGATGAGCGTGTGTAGCTCATGGTCATCCGGGTACTGAGCGGCAGCGTGGCGCAGGTAGCCGGTGATGTCCCTCGCTTGCGCTTCCCAGTCGGGAAAGAGGTCCCGGGCCAATGGGTCGAGGAACGTGATGCGGGCAATGTTGGGCCGCGGCTCGCCGGACCCGCTGTCCGGTGCGGGCAGCCCCCACAGGGCGTAGCCGAGCCGGTTGCCGCCCAGCAGGTCGGCGCGTCGTCCCACGATGATCGCGGCCTGGCCCGTTGCGGCGTCGACGAGGGTCTGGACTGCGGGGCGTACCCGTTCCGGCTCGCCGGTACGGCGGCTGGTCCGTTCCGGCCGGGCCAGCCGGACCAGGTAGGCGCGCTCGTCCGGGGCGAGTTTGAGCACGCGCGCCAGGGAATCCAGGACGGAGTCCGAGATCTGGTGGCTCTCCCCCTGCTCCAGGCGGGTGTAGTACGTCGCGCTGATGCCTGCGAGTTGGGCGAGTTCTTCACGCCGGAGACCGGGCACACGCCGCTGGCCCCAGGAGGGCACACCTGCCTCCTGCGGAGTGAGGGCCGCCCGTCGGCTGCGCAGGAACGCGCCCAGTTCCGTTGACGACGACCAGGTGCCGTTCATCTCTCCAGTGTCTCCGCGTATCGGGTGCACTGCCTGCCCATGTCGTGGATACCGTGGCATCTCGTACCCGGAGCCCTGCGATCGTCGACGGGGCGGCCACGCCAACACCCGGGCGTCCTGATCGTCCCGCTCTGTCGGCTTTCTGTGGTCGCTTGGGTATCCACGGCATTGTCTGGTTGGCCCTCCCGGGCCGTCTCACACTGGCGATATGAACGATTCGCGCTCATACACCGGCACTTCCGCAGGACACGTCGAGGCGGAACCGGACCTTTTCGTGGTCACCGCCGCCACCAGCGCCACCGGTTCAGCCGTGGCCCGAGCCCTACTGGACGGCGGATCGACGGTGGTGGCTGTGGGGCGCGAGCACGACCGGCTGCGCCCGTACGCCGATTCCGGCGCCCTGACCTACCTCAGCGCGCTGGATGACCCGGACCGCCTCGCCGCGGTCATGGCCAACGCCACCGGCGCATTCGTCATGATCGCACCGGGTTTCATCCCAGACAGCTCGGACTTCCATGCCTACCAGCGGGCCGTGATCGCCGCTGAGGCGTACGCCGTGCAGACCGCGCACCGTCACGGCCGGCTACGGCGTGTGGTGACCCTCAGCGGCTGGGCGGCCAACTACGCCGAGGCACGCGGGCCGGTATGGGGACTGAGGCAACTCGAGCAGGCGATCGACGCCACCGGCGTACCGGCGGTCCACCTGCGGGCTGGATCGTTCATGGAGAACCTGCTCCCCGACATCGCCGCCATCCGGGCGACCGGCGCCACCGGCGGACTGATCCCACCCGACCTTCCCCTGCCGATGATCGCCACCGCGGATATCGGGCGCGTCGCGGCTGAACTCCTGCGTGGCGACCGTCCGCTCACGCCCGGGCCGGTGGAGCTGGTCGGCCCGGCCGACCGGACGCTCGCCGAGGCCACCCGGCTGATCGGCGCGGCTGCCCGTGTGCGGGAGGCCCGGTACGACGTCCGGACCGCCGACGCCGTACGCGCCGGGTTGAAGGCCAACGGATTCTCCGACCACATGGCCGCCGCCATGGTCGACATGACCCTCGACGTGGCAGAACGCCGTATCCGCGTGCACCGCCCAGCCGGGACGATCACCACCGCGACCACCCTCGAGGAATTCGTCAGGGCAGCCGTCACCGCCGAGTGAACACACCCAGACCCTGAACAGCAGAAAGCGAAATCCACCCATGCTCAGTCAGCCGACACAGGCGCCCGGGTTCCAGCGATTCCGCATCGGGAACCGCATGATCACCGCCCTGTACGACGGGTACGTGCCCATCTTCGCCGCAGACCTGCGTGGCATACCGGCAGAGCAGGTGAGGGCTCGTCTCGCCGACGCTCACCTCGAGGAGGACGGCGACCCGTACACCGCGGTCATCGCCTTCCTCGTCGAGGAGGACGGCCGACACGTCCTCGTCGACGCTGGCAGCGGCACGACACTCGGTCCGAACACCGGCCACCTGCTCGACAGCCTGTCCGCCGCCGGCGTCACTCCGGACGACATCGAGCACATCCTGATCACACATCTGCATCCCGACCACTCCGGTGGCCTCGTCACCGCGGACGGCGACGTCGTCTACCCACGCGCCACCGTCCACGTCGCATCCGACGACGTCGAGTACTGGCTCGACCCGGATCGGACCACGCGGGCCGAGGGCGTCCAACGTGAGATCCATCAGGCGGCCGCCGCCAGTCTGGCCCCGTACCGGCGGGCCGGTCGGCTCGACGCCTTCGACACCACCCGCGTGTTGCCCGGTGTGCGGGCGCACCACCAGCACGGCCACACGGCCGGCCACACCGGGTACCTGTTCGGCGAGGGCGCGGAGACGGTGCTCTTCTGGGGCGACATCGTGCACAGTCACAGCGTCCAACTGCCGCACCCGCAGGTGTCAATCGCGATCGACAACGAGCCGGACCTCGCCGTGGTCGCGCGAAACGACGTGTTCGAACTGGTCACCGAGCACCGTTGGTGGGTGGCGGCAGCCCATCTCCCATTTCCCGGCGTGGGTCACCTGCGCCGCGCCGACGGCGCATACGCCTGGCTTCCCGCACACTTCCGGCCGCTCTCGGACGCCTGACCGGTCGTCGGTGATCTGTCCGCCACCGTTCACCTGGTGTCCAAGGCGGACAGCAGGTGAATTCGCCCGCCGTCGGCACGGCTGGCTCCCCGCAGGGTTTTGCCGTTCAAGGCGATCACCTGCGCCGTCGGAACGGTGCAAGGGCCCTAGCAAAGCGGTGCGCCGGCCCGAGTCCTCGGGCTCCCGGGCGTTTGGCCTCATGAATGGATCAACGGAACAGATGGGGTGAATCAACAAGATTCGTTGGATCTGATGCCTATCCAAGGGGAAGGCTCGATATGCCGCAGAACGGACGCAGGGTCAACGGAGGCTTCACATGAGCAAGGCGCAGCGGGTGGCGATCGTCACCGGGGGTTCTCGGGGCATCGGTCGGCAGGTCGTGCAGCGGCT
>NZ_JBEXFP010000013.1:0-31866 GCF_040606825.1 Micromonospora sp. NPDC005367
CTCGGCATCGCCTCGGCCCGGGTGGGTAAGCAGCGGGTCCGATTTGTGCTGGCTGAGCTATTCGGCTGGCGGCCGGACCGTCGCTACGACGTCGTGTTCTTCGGGTTCTGGTTGTCGCACGTTCCGCCCGAACGCTTCGCGTGGTTCTGGTCGCTGGTGGCCGACTGTCTGCAACCGGATGGAAGGGTGTTCTTCGTCGACGACGGGTACCGCACGGTCGAGGAGCTCATTGAGGGCGAGGACTCCCCGGTCGTCCAACGCCGACTCAACGACGGAACGGCCTACCGAATCGTCAAGGTCCCGTACCAGCCCGAAGACCTCGAACAGCAGCTCGACCGGATGGGTTGGCGTATCAAGGTTCATTCAACATCCGGGCCGTTCTACTGGGGAGCGGGAAACCGCGCTCGCCCGCCGCAGGTTCCCTGAGCCAGCGACGGCTGCGGACCCGAGTCGCACCCGGACGGCACGCTCGACTGCCACGGCAGACACCGACTTCGTCAGCATCCGGATCTGCCGCTCTGGGCGACTGGCGTTCATCGCTGCTGGTGACGCACGGTGATGCATGACTACCTCTCCTGCTCCCGCTTCCACCGTTGTACCGACCAATCAGCTCGTTCTGCGTGCCGCGGTGTCCGCCTTTCTGGGCCGCTACCGTGGGGAAACTCGCGTCCATACTGAGTCCGACCTGCGAGTCTTCCTCCGCTGGTGCACCAGCCAGGCCCTTGATCCGCTCGCCATGGCGCGGATGGACGTCGAGCGGTACGTGCGCTGGCTCCAGGACGTCCACCGCTACCAGCCCTCGACGGTCTCGCGGCGCCTGTCGGTCGTGGTCGGGTTCTATCGGGTCTGCGTCATCGATGCCATCCTGGAGCATTCGCCGGCCGACTACGTCCGCCGGCCCACGGTGCCGGCCGAGTCGCCGACCCTCGGGCTGGGTCATTTGCAGTTCGAGGCGCTGATCATTACCGCCCGACTGTCGGCCAACCCGAACGACTTCGCCCTGGTCGCGCTCCTGGGTCTGCTCGGGCTGCGGATCTTCGAAGCCTGCGGGTCGAACATCGCCGACCTGGGTGAGGAGCACGGCCACCGGGTCCTGCGCGTGCGCGGCAAGGGAGGCAGGGTCGTGCTCGTCCCGCTGCCACCCGCGGTGGCCCGAGCCATCGACCGCGCCGTCGACGAGCGCACCAGCGGACCGATCCTGCGCAATACCCTCGGTGTTCGGATGGACCGGCATGCCGCCACCCGCCGGCTCAAGCACCTCGCCCACACGGCGGGGATCCGGATGCCAAGGATGCATCCCCACCTGCTGCGGCACACGTTCGTGACCACCATGCTCGACGCCGGCGTCAGCCTCCGCGACGTGCAGATCGCCGCCCGCCACGCCGACCCGAGAACCACCATGCGCTACGACAGAGCCCGAAAGAACCTCGACCGCCGCCCCAACTACATCCTCGCCGCGTACATGGCCTCCGGGACATAGCCAGCGCTCACGGCTCTGCCGAGATCAGTGCGCCGTTGTCGTCGGACGTTGGATTGCGCGCCTGAGCGACGACGACGAGCGTGGGTCGGCCGAGGCTATCTGCGCCGCTCAGGACGGGTACTTGTTACCAGGCGTCGTTGCGATCAGTACATCGGCCACCGGCTTCCAGCCAAGCGTCCTGTACAGACGTTGACCGTCCTCGCTGGCGATGAGAATGCCGCGTTCGACGCCTTCTTCGATCGCGGAACCGGCCAGTGCACTCATGACCGCGCTGGCTAGACCCTTGCGGCGATGAGCCGGCGTGGTTTCGATCCGGTCTGCGACCGCATCCGTACCGGCCAGTCCCATCGTCCCGCGCGCACCAACCTCCCCCGACTCGTGCCGTACCGTGGCCGTGACCACGCTGTCGCCACCGTGTGGGTCGACCTGGGTCAGCAGCCGGTACGGTGCCGCGGGCATATTCCGCGGATGCCCTCGAAGATCGGCCGTCATCAGCAGTTCCGAGTGCTTGAGCACGATCAGGCCTGCGGCCACCACTGCCGAGGCCGCCCTCGCCGAGTCGATGGTGGGCACGGTCAGCCATGTGATGGCGTCCTCGCCAGCGACTAGCGCAGCCAGCCTGGTGAGCGACGCGAAGTCCTCGTCGGCATCGAGCGCGACGTATTCGATATCGCGGCCGGGCTGCATGCACCGGACCCGCAACGCGCCGCCTACGTCGTCGGCGACGGGCAGCGCGCGGGCCACACCCCAGCCGCGCTGCCAGCGGACGACGAGATCTCGCAGGTTGCTCACCCATCGAGTAGATCACTTGCACCTGAGCGGCCCACCACGCCCTGCGACGCAATGAGCCCGAGGTCACGTGCGCGGATCTGCCGCGTACGGCTCGTCACTGTCCGTCGCGGCGACGGGGATCGGGTGCTCGATCGTGCCGATGAGCGCGGTCTGATCAGGCGCCGACCGCGTCCAGTTCGGTGAGTGCGTCGCCGGGTAGTTCCAGGGCGGCGCCGGTGATGTTCTCGCGCAGGTGCTCCAGCGAGGACGTGCCGGGATGAGCAGGATGTTCGGGGAGCGGTGCAGCAGCCAGGCCAGTGCCACGGCCATCGGTGTGGTCTCCAGCCTTTTCGCGACGCTGTCCAGGACGTCGGACTGCAGCGGTGAGAAGCTCAACGCCGCAAGATCAACGCCGCCGCCCTTGTGCTTCGCTCCCCCATTTGGCGCGAGAAAGCTGCCGCGATAAGACACGGCCAAAGTAAGGGGCCAACTACATAGGCGCTTCATCACTCACGCCCCGCCGAGTCCCGCTCGACGAGCGTCCGGCGTACACCGGCATCGAGCATCGCTCGCGCCCGGTGCTGGCCATTGTTGTACCCCAGTGTCCGGTCACGCAGCGGACGGTACGGTCCGACGGTGTCGCAGAGACGCCGGCCCGCCACCGCCAGCACGACCCGGGGCGGTGACCGTCATGCGGCGTCCGCGTAGCAGTCAACGACGGACAGATCCAGCGGGAACCGCACCGGAGTGTCGCCGAACAGCAGCCGGGACGCCCGTTCGCCGGCGCGGGTGACCGCCTCGGCCACCGCGTCGGCCTGCTCGGCCGGGGCGTGCACGATCACCTCGTCGTGCTGGAAGAACACCAGCTCGGCCCCGGTGCCCGCGAGGTCACCGCGCAGCGTCGCCAGCAGGGTGGAAGCCCACTCGGCGGCGGTCGCCTGGATGACGAAGTTGCGGGTGAACCGGCCCCGGGACCGGGCCGCGCGGGCCCGTGAGCTCTGCGGGTCGGCCACGTCCGGATCGAACGGGCCGTCTCCCGGATCCGTGAACCCGGCCGAGCCGGGCGGACACGTTCGCCCCAGCCAGGAGCGCACCAGGCCACCGGCCTCGCCGGTGCGCGCTGCCGCTTCCACGTAGCCGAACGCGGTCGGGTAGCTGCGCTTGAGCACCGCCAGCGCGGGCACCGCCGCACCGCCGGTCTGGCCGTACATCGCGCCCAGCAGCGCCACCTTGGCCCGGGCCCGGTCGCCGCCGAACGCGTCCTGAGCCAGCGCGGCGTAGAGGTCGCCCGCCCCGCCCGCGGCGGCGAGGCGGGCATCGCCGGAGACCGCGGCGAGCACCCGGGGTTCGAGCTGGCCCGCGTCGGCGACCACGAGCCGCCGGCCCGGGTCGGCCACCACCGCCCGCCGGATCACCTTGGGGATCTGCAACGCCCCGCCGCCGCGGGTGGCCCACCGGCCGGAGACCACCCCGCCCGGTACGTACTCCGGCTGGAACCGACCGTCGCGCACCCACTGCTCGCGCCACGACCAGCCGTGCGCCGTCCAGATCCGGTAGAGCTCCTTGTA
Source organism: Micromonospora sp. NPDC005367 (assembly GCF_040606825.1). Taxonomy (NCBI): domain Bacteria; kingdom Bacillati; phylum Actinomycetota; class Actinomycetes; order Micromonosporales; family Micromonosporaceae; genus Micromonospora; species Micromonospora sp. NPDC005367. Next base: position 3,820 of record NZ_JBEXFP010000013.1, read on the forward strand.
TTCCAGGACGAGCGGCACCGCCGGGTGGTCGACCCCGCGCAGTACCCAGGCCCGGGTGTTGGGCAGCTCCACCCCGGCCCGGGCGAACGCGCGCAGCAGCTCCGCCGGGGAATCGGCGTGCAGCTGGCGTACGCCGAACGCGTCGGCGATCCGGGCGGCCAGCTCGGCCAGCCGGCGGGGCTGGCCGCCGACTGGGGACGGTTCGCCGAGCAGCTCGGTGAGTAGTTCGTCGTGCACGTCGGCGCGCCAGGGCAGCCCGGCCGCCCCCATCTCGGCGGCGATCAGCGCACCGGCCGACTCGGCGGCGACGAGCAGCCGGAACCGCCCGGGGTGCGCGGTGGCGGCGATGCGGGCGAGCTGGTCGGCGTACACCCGGACCAGCGCGTCGATGCCCGGCCCCGGCGCGCCGGACGGGGTGTCGAACAGCGCGTCCTGACCGAGGCCGGGCGGCGCGGGCGCGCGCGGTGGCGGGTCGGCCGGCACCGGCGCGCCGGTCAGCCGGGCCCAGGCGGCGGCGAGCGAGCGTGGCTCGCCCCAGCGTCCGGCGTGGCCGAGCAGCAGCGCCTCGGTCAGCTCGACGTCGTGACAGCGGTCGACTCGGACCCCGGCACGCAGCAGGCCCGGGTAGACGGCCGGGCCGGACGGCCACACCCAGCGCGGGTGTGCGTCGCGCTCGCGGGCGGCGACCGCGGCGGGCAGGTCGGCCACCCGCTCGGGCGGCCCGGCCGGCCGCCCACCGTCGTCGAGCGCCTGCAGCTCGCCACCACTGCCGCCTTCGCCACCCACCACCGCCACCAGCACGGATGCGATTCTGCCTCGCCCCCCTGACATCCGGCCCGGGTATCGCCTCGTGCCCGGAAGGAGTGGTTGTTCCCCGTGCAACAGCCACTCTCTCCGGGAACGAGGCCCCTGTCCGGCGGTGGGGTTACTTGACGGCGCCGGAGGTCAGGCCGGACTGGATCTGGCGCTGGAAGATCGCGTACACGATGATCATCGGCAGGATCGCGATGGTGAGGGCGGCGAAGAGCCCGGACCAGTCGGCCTCGTATCCGGCGTTGACTGAGATGTCGGCGATGCCCTGGGTGAGCACCCACTTGTCCTTCGCGTTGGAGAGCAGCACCAGCGGCAACTGGTACTGCGCCCACTGGCCGATGACGTTGAAGATCGTGAGGCTGATCAGACCCGGCTTCGCCATCGGCAGCATCACCTGGAAGAACAGCCGGGTGTGCGAACAACCGTCGATCATCCCCGCCTCGGCCACCGACGACGGCAGCGTCTTGAAGAACGCGGCCAGGAAGAAGATCGTGAACGGCAGCGAGTAGGCGATGTAGACCAGCACCAACCCGGTGTGGGTGTTGAGCAGGCCGAGGTTCTTCACCACGAAGAAGAGTGGCACCAGGGCCAGGAAGACCGGGAAGGCCAGGCCGGAGACGAACAGGTAGTAGATCACCCGGTTGCCCCAGAACTTGTACCTGGCCAGCACGTACGCCGCCATCGAGCCGAACAGCATGGTGCCGAAGGTGCTGAAGCCGACAACGATCACGCTGTTCAGGAAGTACCGGCCGACGTTCGCCTTGGTCCAGGCCCGGGCGTAGTTCTCCCAGCGCAGCTCCCCGGGCAGGGTCCACGGGCTGCTGAAGATCTCGGTGGTGTTCTTGAACGAGGCCAGGAACGTCCAGAGGATCGGCACGATCACGATCACCGCCCAGACGGCGAGCGCCACGTGACCGAGGCCGGCGAGCAGTCGTATCTCGGAGGGGCGGCCCTTCCCGCGCCGCCCGGCGCCGTTCCGGGCCCCGGTGTGGGGCAGCGCCGCCGGTGTCGGCGGCAGCGTCGACTGCGGGTTCATGAGTACTCCACGCTTTCCCGCTTGCTGAGCCGCAGCGTCAGGGCCGCGAACGTGATGGTCAGGAAGAACAGCGCCACGCCCATCGCCGAGGCGTAGCCGTACTTCGAGTAGACGAAGGCGTTGCGGTAGATCTCCATCGCCAGGACCGTGGTGGCGCCGTCCGGGCCGCCGCTGTCCACCGAGAGCACCGCCACGATGGCGAACGCGTCGAACGCGGCGATACCGAGGTAGACCCAGGCGACCTGGAGGGTGTCCCAGAGCAGCGGCAGGGTGACCCGGAAGAAGAGCGTGACCCGGGTCGCGCCGTCCATCTCGGCGGCCTCGTAGATCTCCGTCGGGATGGACGCCATCCCGGCGGAGAAGAGCACCACGTAGAAACCGACCGCCTGCCAGACCAGCACCGCGAGGATCGACCAGAGGGCCAGGTTCGGCTTGATGAGGAACAGCACCGGCTCGAAGCCGAACTTCATCAGCACGCCGTTGATCAGTCCGGACTCGTTTGGCCGGTACACCATCTGGAACAGCACCGCGATGATCGCCACGGCCAGGACCTGGGGGAAGAAGAACACCACCCGGTAGAACTTCGACCCCCAGACCCCCTGGCGTTGGCCACCGCTGCTCTTCCCGCCCACGTTGAGCAGGAAGGCGAAGAACAGCGCGATGGCAATGGTGATCAGCGGCAGGGCAAGGAGCAGTACGCCGTGGTGTTGGACCGCCTTCCAGAAGCTGCCGTCGTCCAGCAGTCTCCGGTAGTTGTCGAAGCCCACCCACTGTGGAGCCGACAGGCCCCGCCAGTTGGTCATCGAGATCTGGAACGCCTGCGCGTACGGCGCGATGACGAAAACCACGTACAGCGTGACCGGGACGAACAGGAACCCGATCACGAACGGATACTTGCCGTGCCGCATGACCCTACGCTCCGATCAGCGCTTGAACTTGGTGACGGAGGAGTCCTTCTTGATCGCGTCGGCGCGCTTCTGGACCCGATCCGCGAACGCGTCCGCCTTGATCCGACCGAACATCAGCTCGTTGGTGGCGGTCCGCGCCTCCGTGTCGAGCTCCTTGTACCAGTTGTCGAAGAGCATGTTGAACACGTTGGTACCGGCTGCCTTGAGGGCGGCCTGCGAGCTGGCCACACCCGGCGGGAACTCGTAGCCCTCGCTGCCGGCCGGCACGACGGTGGCCGCGCCCACGGTCTCGGTGAAGCCTCGGGCGCCCGCCTTCGAGAGCATCTGCCGCATGTACTCCATCCCGCCGCGCGGGTTCTTGCTCTTGGCCGAGACGAAGTATCCCTCGCCGCCGGCCGCCCGGATAGCGGTCGCCGGCAGCATGTCCGACGCGGTGAGGCTGGGTACCGGCATCAGCTGGTAGTTGAAGCCGGGCGGCGTGTCCTTCTTCTGCTCGTTCTCCAGCCAGTCCCCGGACGGGTAGAGGGCGAGCTTGCCCTGGTTCTGCCGCAGCTGCACGTCGGTGTGCTTGAGCCCCTCGAAGCTCTTGTCCGAGTACTTGGCCCCGATCTCGGCCCACGCCTCGGCGGCCTGCACGACGGCGTCCTGCTTCCAGGCGCCGTCCTCCAGGTTGTCGATGTTCTTCAGCACGTCGGGGCCGCCGATCTTCGCGGCGTGGGTGAGGATCACGTTCCACTGGTAGTAGGCCGCGTTCGCCCCGGCGTACCCGTACGGCGTGATGCCCTTGGCCTTGATCTGCTCGCAGAGCGCCTTGAACTGCTCCCAGTTGGTGGGCGCGGTCCAGCCGTTGTCGGTGAACAGCTTCCCGGAGTACCAGATGCCGTAGACCGTCGAGACGTAGTACAGGACGAAGGGCTTGCGCCCTCCGTCGGCGGTGTTGAACATGCCCTGCTCGACGACGCCCGGGATGACGGTGTCCCGCACCTTCTTGTTCGGGTCGTCGACCGACGGCGCGTCCCAGAGCTCGGTGAGGTCCTGCAACTGGCCGTCGTTGACGAGCGCGCCGAAGTCGAGGAACTTCTCGCCCGAGTTGTTGACGAACTCCGGCGGGTTGCCCCCGGCGAACCGCGGCTGGAGCACGGTGGAGACCGCCTGGGTCGCCTGGTGCTTGATCTCGGACTTGGGGAACGCCTTCTTGTACAGCGGCTCGTGCACGTCGGTGGCGTACTTCTCGCCGTAGCCGCCGTTGAAGATGATCACCTCGATCGGCGCGTCCTCCTTGATGCCGAGCGGGTTGGTGGCGCTCTTGGTGCCGCCGGAGACCTGCTCGGTCTCCCCGTCGCCGCCACTGGTGGCGCAGGCACCGAGCAGGCCGGCGGCGGGGAGTGCCAGGCCGACGGCGGCGGCGCGACGCAGCACTGTCCGGCGGCTCAGGTCCACCGGGTTCTCGGGGGTAACGGACATCGTCGTCTCTCCTTGTGGGATTCGAGTCAGGCGGTGCGCCGGAGACGCCCGACGTACCGCGACTCGAGGGCGAGGTTGTGCTCGTCCCCGCCGGGGACGTTGGCGGAGAGGTAGATAGGGGGTACCTCTCCGGCCTGGTGGAACCGTCGTACGACCTCCGCGGTCAGCAGCTGCGCCAGCAGCGCGGTGGTGACCGAGGAGACCGCACAGACCGCGCCACCGCCATCGAGCGGCAGCAGTGCGTCGCCGTACGGTGCGCCGTTGTCCAGCACGACGTCGGCGAGGTCGGCGAGCCGCCGGCCGGACGGGTGCCGGGGTACGACTCGCACGGTGTGCTCTACCGAGGTGACCGCGATCAACGGATGACCGCGGTCGGTGACCAGCGTCGCGAGCTCGACGACCGAGCCGTTGATGCCGGACTGGGACGCCACCACGAACACGTCCCGCGGTTCGGGGGCCGCGAGCGCGTAGATCCGGTGGGCGATGGAGGGGTCACGCTCCAGCTTCGGGTCGGCGAGCACGTCACGCGGGGCGTCGCCGTGCAGCACCAGGTCGTGCACCGAGAGCCGGTTGCTGGGGACCAGCCCGCCGGCCCGGGCCACGAGTTCGGCGGCGAACGCCTCGGAGTGGCCGGCGCCGAAGGCCTGGAGCACTCCCCCGGCGCGCAGGCTGGCGGTGATCAGGTCGGCGGCCCGGCCGAGCCCCTCGGACTGAGTGTCGACGAGCCGGTCGAGCAGCGGCCGGACGGCGTCCGCGTACCCCTGGGCGCTGATCATGACGCGGCTCCCTTCGCGGCCTTGTGGCCGTCGACGGCCTGGGCGGTACGGCGGAAGGCCGCGTGGGCCCGGTCGTGCGTCCGCTGCGCCACGGCGATGTAGAGCAGGTCGAGTACGACCAGTTGCGGGTGCCGCGCGCTGAGCGCGTCCGGCCGGAAGGTGGTCGCCTGGCTGGCGGTGACCAGGACGATGTCGGCCAGCTCGGCCAGCGGCGAGCGGGGAAAGCCGGTGAGAGCCACCGTGGTGGCCCCCCGGCTGCCCGCCTCGGCGAGCATCTCGATGGTCTCTCTGGTCTGCCCGGTGTGTGAGATGCCGAGCGCCACGTCGCCGGGGCGTAGCAGCGCGGCGCTGGCCAGGCCCTCGTGCACGTCGTTCCAGGCCCACGCCGCGACGCCGATACGGTGCAGGCTGAACTGCATCTCCTCGCCGACCAGCGCGCTGCCGCTGGCGCCGAAGATGTTCACCCGGGACGCGCCGGCGATCGCCACCGCGGCGCGCTCCACCTCGGCGAGGTCGAGCAGCGCGGCGGTGTCGTGCATGGCGCGGGTGTCCGCGGCGATCACCTGGTCGAGCACTCGGGTGAGCGGGTCGCTGGGCTGGATCTCCCGTCCGATGTCGACGGTCCAGCCGGCGGACCGCGCCCGCCCGGTCTCCGCCGCGATGCCCAGCCGCAGGTCGGCGTAGCCCTCGAAGCCCATGGCCCGGCAGAACCGGGTGACGGTGGCCGGCGAGGTCCCGCTGCGTTCGGCCAGTTCCACGATGGTGGAACGGGCGGCGCTCTCGGGGTCGCTCAGTACGTGCTCGGCGACCCGGCGCAGCGCCCCGGTCAACTCGTCGAGCCCGGTACGGACCCGGGCGAGCACGCCGTCACTTGCGGCGGCGCGCGCGCCCCGTCGGTTGAACGCGTCGGCGTCGACCACCGCGGTCCGCGCGGAGGTGTCCACCTCGTGATCAACCATGGGACGCCTTTCGAAAAGACTGTTAACTGATAGTGGTAAAAGTTCTTACTGCGGGCCCCTCTGTGTCAAGACCGTGGGCGAAGTTTTCAAACTGTTACCTGGTACGCGATCTCGGGCGATGTCCGGCGCTTGCCCCACATCCACCGGACGACCAGCATGAATGCGACGTCGATCAAGAGGTGGGGTGCGGATGTCCGGAACCGTCGTGGTGGGGCTCGATGTCGGCGGTACCTCCACCCGGGCCACCGCCCTCGGGCTGGACGGGCAACGCCTCGGCACCGGCCGGGCCGGGGGCGGCAACCCCACCAGCCATGGCGCCGAACGGGCCGCGACCGAACTGCTGTCCGCGCTGCGCGGGGCGCTCGGGAGGGTCGACCCGACCCGGGTGCGCGCCGGGGCCATCGGCCTGGCCGGGGCCGGCCGCCTGCTCGCCGATCCCGCCGGCCGGGCGGCCTTCGACCGGGCCTGGCGCGACGCCGGGATGAGCTGCCCGTACGCGGTGTACGGCGACGCGTTGGTCGCGTACGCCTCGGGTACCGCCGACCCCGACGGCACGGTGCTCATCGCCGGCACCGGCGCCATCGCCGCCGGGGTGCGCGAACTGCGGCTGGACCGTGTGGCGGACGGGCACGGCTGGCTGCTCGGCGACGCCGGCTCGGGGTTCTGGCTGGGCCGGGAGGCGGTCCGACGGCTACTGGGCGACCTGGACAGCGGTCACGCACCCGACGCGCTGGGCCGGCGGCTGCTCACCGACCTGCTCGGCTCGGCCGCGGTGGCGCCGCGAGCCCGGGACACCGTCGACGCGCTCATCCAGGTGGTGACCCGCCGCCCGCCCGTGGAGCTGGCCCGGCTGGCACCGACCGTGGTCGCCGCCGCGGTGGCGGGCGAGCCGGCGGCGACCGGGCTGATCGCCGACGCCGCGACCCACCTGATCAACAGTGTGAGCCGGATCCGGCCGGCCGACGCCGGCGGTCCGCTCGTCCTCGGTGGCGGGCTGCTGACCGGGGGCACCCCGCTCGCCGCCGCCGTCCGCGCCGAGGCCGCCCGGCGTTGGCCGCGGGCGCCACTGTGCAAGGCCGGCGACGGGGCCGCCGCCGCGGCCTGGCTCGCCGCCCGGGACCTGCCCGAGGTAATCGACCCGGCCGCACTGCACGCCCTCCTGGTCGCTCCCACGCCCTGATCGCAACTGAGGAGCCCCGCCCACATCGCCCACACGTGCCCGGCGCCCTCCCGGAGATCGTGCTGGATCCTGGATGTAGTGGCCTCCGCCCGTTCCAAGAGCACCCTTTCCGGGATCGAGCACGATCTCGCTGCCGCGCCGCGTAGAGCAGCTGCGCCAGTGCGGATCGGGATCGGTCAGCGCCTGCGCGTCACTTGAGCTGACCGGCAGTGAGGCCGGACTGCACCTGACGCTGGAACAGCACGTAGACGACCAGCACCGGCAGGGTGGCGATGGTCAGACCAGCGAAGAGACCACTGTAGTCACCCTGGTAGCCCTGGCTGACCGCCAACGCGGTGAGCCCCTGCGCCAGCACCCACTTCGAGTCGTCGCCCTGCATGAGCACCTGGGGCAGGATGAACTGGTTCCACTGACTCAGAAAATTGAAGATCGCAATGCTGATCATTCCCGGTCGGGCCATCGGCAGCATGACCCGGAAGAAGAGCCGGAAGTGTCCACACCCGTCGATCAGCGCCGCCTCCGCGACCGCGGTCGGCAGGGTCCGGAAGAACGCGGTCAGGAAGAAGACGGTGAACGGCAGCGAGTAGGCCGCGTACACCAGAACGAGACCCGTCCAGGTGCCGAAGAGGCCGGCGTTGCGCACCACGAAGAAGAGCGGTACGAGAGCCAGGAAGACCGGGAACATCATCCCGCCGACGAACAGGTAGTAGGCGACCTGGCGGCCGCGGAACTCGTACCGGGCGAAAACATACGCGGCTGCGGCGCCCATCAGCATGGTCAGGGTGAGCGAGCCGGCCACCACGATGGCGCTGTTCAGGAAGTAGCGGCCGATGTGCGCCTCGGTCCACGCCCGGGCCCAGTTGTCGAACCGCAACGCCCCGGGCAGCCCCCACGGGTCGGACAGGATCTCCCCGTCGCTCTTGAACGAGCTGACGAACATCCACAGCAGCGGCAGTACGGTCAGCAGGCCCCAGAGCAGCAGGAAGCCGTGTGAGAAGACGTTGGCGGCGCCCGACTCGCGGCGCAGCCCACGGTCTCGCGGCAGCCGCCGGTCGTCCGCGGCGGCGCCCTCGGACGCGGACTTGTCGAGAATGGTCACGAGTACTCGATCCGATCACGCCGGGCGGCCCGCAGGGCCAGTACCGCCACCGACAGGGTCAGGAAGAACAGCACCACGCCGATCGCCGAGGCGTACCCGAACTTGCTCTCGCTGCCGAACGCCGTCTCGTACATCCGCAGGCCGATGACGTCGGAGGAGAAGTTCGGGCCGCCGTTGGTCATCTGCTGGATCAGGATGAACCCGTCCAGCGCCGCGATGGCCAGGTAGATCCAGGCCACCTGCACGGTGTCCCAGAGCAGCGGGATGGTGACCCGGCGCAGGGTGGTCCACCGGGACGCGCCGTCGAGCAGCACCGCCTCGTAGATGTCGCGCGGGATGGCCGACATGGCCGCGCCGAAGAGCACCACGTAGAAGCCCACGTTGGCCCAGACCATCACCGCCAGTACGCACCAGAAGGCCGTACGGGGATCGCCGAGCCAGGTCGGCGCGGGCAGGCCGACGGCGCGAAGGGCGCCGTTGAGCAGACCGCTGTTGGGGTGGTAGACCTCCTTCCACAGCAGGGCGATGATCACCACCGAGAGCACCTGCGGGAAGAAGTAGACCATCCGGTAGACCGCCGTGCCCCGCACTCCGGTCACCCCGGCCCGACCCTTGCGCCCGCCCATGTTGAGCATGGTGGCGAAGAAGAGGCCCAGCCCGATCGTCAGCACCGGCACCACGGCGAGCAGCAGCGCGTTGTTCTTGAGCGCGTTCCACACCCGTCCGTCGTGCAGCAGCGTCTCGAAGTTGGCCAGCCCGACCGGGTCGGCCTCGGCCGAGTAGCCGAGCCAGTCGGTCGTCGAGATCTGGAAGGCCTGCAGGTACGGCGAGACGACGAAGACGAGATACAGCAGCAGCGGCGGCACCAGGAACGTCAGGATCAGCGGGTACTTGCCATGTCTCACGAGTCGGCCCTACTCCCGGAAGCGGTGACCGGTGGGGACCGCTCGTCCCCACCGGCCGGACGTCACGCGGTCCGCTTGTACTTCTTGATCGAGCTGTCCTGGGCGATCGAGTCGGCGCCCCGCTGGCACTGGTCGAGGAAGTCCGCCGGACCGATCCGGCCGCTGAAGAACTCGCCGCACGCCGCGTCGACGAGTTCCCGCTCCAGCTTCCGGTAGTAGTTGTTGTAGACCCAGTTGAAACCGTTGCTGCCGGAGGCGTCGAGCGCCTTGACCACGGTGCCGAGACCGAACGGCAGCTCGACGCCCTCGGTGGAACCGGCCACGATGGTGAGGCTGGCGACCTTCCGCGTGAAGTCCTGCGCTCCCCTGAGCGAGAGCATGGTCCGGAAGTACTCCAGGCCGCCGGCCAGGTTCTTCGCCTTGGCCGGCACCATGAACGGCTCACCTGCGGTGCCGCGGATCGCCTCGTACGGCAGCTTGTCGCCACTGCCGAGACTCGGCGTCGGCTGGATGATCATGTTGAAGCCCTCAGGAGTGACCTTCTTCTGCTCGCTCTCCAACCACGAGCCGCAGGAGATGAAGGCGGCCTTGCCCTGGCACCACGCGGTCTGCGACTGCACGTGGTCCAGGCCCGGCGAGCCGTCCAGGATGAACTTGTCCTTCACGATCTGGTGCCAGGCGTCGGCTGCCGTCTTCATGGCGTCGGACTTCCAGGCGTTCGGCTCCAGGTTGTCGATCGCCATGGCGACGGGCGGGCCGCCGAGCTTGACCGCGGTGGCGATCAGCGGCCAGCTCATGTATCGGGGGTGCTTGCCGGCGTACGTCCAGGGCGCGATGCCCGCGGCCTTGATCTGCCGGCAGAGCGCGATGTGCTCGTCCCAGGTCTTCGCGTACTGCCAGCCCCGCTCGCCGAAGAGCTTGGTGGAGTGCCAGATGCCGTACGCGGTGTAGGTGTAGTTCAGCACTAGGAACTTGCCGTCGTACGACCCGACCTCGACCGCGCCGGGCAGCAGGGTCTCCTTGACCGTCTTGCCGGGGATGTCGAGGCTCGGCGCGTTGAGCAGCTCCCCCAGGTCGGCGATGGCGTTCTGGGAGACCAGGCCGTTGAAGTCGATCTGACCGGCGCCGGAGTTGTTCACCACGTCCGGCGGGGTGCCGTCGACGAAACGCGGCTGGAGGGTCTTGTTGATCTCCTGCGTCGACGAGTGCTCGATCTCCGCCTTCGGGTACTTCTCCTTGTACATGGCCTCGTGGGCCTTGGCGTACTCCTCGCCGAACCCACCGTTGAAGATCACGACCTCGAGCGGGGCGTCTTCCTTGACGCCGAGCGGGTTCTGCTCACTCTTCGTGCCCTTGTACGTCTCCGCGTCGCTGTCGCCGCCACCGCCACCGGTGGCGCAGCCGGCGAGCAGACCGGCGGCGGGAGTGGCCAGCAGGCCGGCGGCGGCGGTGCGCCGCAGGATGTCACGCCTGTTCATGCTCTCTCCTCGGTTCGGGCCGGGCGGCCGTCGGTGAGTGGGGGTGGGCGGCCGCCGTACGAGGCGCGGGGGAACTGTTGATTGTCTTCAGTTCGCAAATTGTTGCTGAAGAATTTCTACGACAGCCGGGGTGCGGACCGCAATACCTGCACATCGAACCGTTATCCGTCACTGCGACACGAGCAGCCCGGCCGACGACACCCCCGCGCCGGCGCCCTCCGCAGCCATGCCGGCCAGCGGTCCCCGCCCACCGCCGTGACACCCGTGCGCTGGCCCGGCTACGCCGAGCCTCTCACTCTCATCTCGCACCCGGTCGGCGCCGCCCGGGTATCTTGATCAGAATTCGCACCCTCGGCCGACCTGTCGGTGATGGGTGCGTGGGACTCCAGCGCGCGGCCCGGACGGTCCTCGGCGGACAGAGGGTGGCTCGACCCCCTACAGGGGAAACCGGGGCCGGCTGCTCGAGCGGAGGGACGCCGTACCGTGCGTCCTCCCCGGGCCGCCGTCAGGTGACGGCGCAGTGCCCGATCCGCGCTCCGGCCCGACGCGGGGCTGAACGGCGGGCCGCACAGCGGCGGCGGAGGTCGGGTCGGTGCCGGGGGTCGGCCCTGGGGGCTCGGTGGACGGCGTCGCAGCGGGCGCGGGTTGCGACACGACGGTGGACCCTGGTACGTCGGCGGTGATCGACGCGACGGCACGGCGGCGTGGCGGTAGGTGCAGCGCGGAAGCGACCAGTGCGAAGGCTGCCCAGCCGGCGGCCAGCGCCACCGCCGATGAGACATCCTGGAGGTAGTGGTAGGCGGTGAGGAATCCGACCAGTGCGAGGCTGTTGCAGGCGAAGTTCCGGCTGAAGTCGGCCAACTGCGGGCGGGCCTCGACCGCGACCAGCTTGAGCAGCGCCGGCAGACCCAGCCGGCGGGTGTCGGTGTCGGCGGTCTCGTCACCCGACCCGGCGCCGCCGGCACCCCGCTGGGTGTCCCCGCCGTCCGAGCCGGCGCTTCCCTTACCTGCGCCAGGAGCGGCCGCGGTGCTCGGCGACCCGGCCCGACGGAGCAGCAACAGCATTGCCACCAGCCAGAGCACCAACGTGCCGGCCAGGGCCGCCTCGAACGGAACCGGCACGGCCAGCAGGCCGGCGCTCAACGCCACGTGGCTGATCAGCCGCTTCGCGCATCGCCTCGGCGAGCTGTGTGGTGGTCCGGACGAGCCAGGGCGGACCGTCCAGCAACGTACGCAGGTGGAACCGGCGCTCCGCACGGGCCAGCGAGTCCACCAGCAGAGAGATCGTGATCCCCATCAGGCCGGCCAGCAGGGACTCGACCCCGGAAGCGGCGTTGGTGAGGTCGCCGGGGTACCGCGGCGGCGAACCCATCCGGTGACCTGCACGCCGGCCGGTACAGTCCTGACCGTGCCCGAGCGTCCGACGCCACCGCCGCCCGACGCCGCCCTCCCCGCGCCACCCGCGGTCACCCCCGTGCCGGTGCCCTTGTCCGGCGGCGCGTTGCCCGGCGACGGCACGGCGATCGTCGAGGGGATCGCCCGGTGGGTCGGCACGCCGTCGCTGCGCGGCCTGGTGGCCCACTTCGGCGGCGACTGGCCGGCCGCCAGCCTCGGCGCCGTGCTCGCCGGGCTCGACGAGTTCTCGGCGCGGCACTGGGACTTCCGGGGTGGCCGGGAGCGGCCCGAGGCACGGGAACCGGCCCTCGCCCCGGCCACCGCCGCGCAGGTCGTCGCCGCCGCCAGCACGCTCGGCCTGGTACGCCCCGAGGCGCCGGCCCTACCCCGGTACGCGCACCTGCTCGTACTCGGCGGCCTGGCGTCCGCCTGCCTGCGCCGGGTGGCGTACGCCGCGCACCTGCTGCGCGACGGCGTCGGGGTGACCGGCGAAGTGGCGGTGCTGGGCAGCTTCCGGCCGCTGTCCGAAGCGGAGCGGCGCACCCTCGCCGAGGCCGAGGTGACCGACGCCGACACCGAGGTCGACGCGCTCGACGCCGCGGTACGGCGCGCGTTCGGAGTGACCCGGCCCGATCGAGACGACGGCGTGGACGCGGGACACCCACACCGATCCTGGTCGTCGCGAACGTACCGCCCGACCGGCTTCCCACCCGTGCGGGTGCTGGCCGCCCCGTCCAGTGAACCGCAGCACCGTCGCGCGCACACCGCGGACACCCAACGCTTCTGGGCCGGGCACGCCCGGCTCTCCCCCGGCGACCAGATGCTGCTGGTGACCCACCCGATCTACGTGCCGTTCCAGCACTGCGACGCGCTGCGCACCCTCGCGGTGCCGTACGGGGCCGGGATGGACACAATCGGCGTCGACCCCGCGATGCCCGACCCGGCCCGGCTGCCCGAGCCGACGCTCACACCGGGGCGCTACCTCCAGGAGATCCGCTCGGCCATCCGCTCGATGCGTTCCCTGCACACCGCCCTCGGCCACGAGGGGTGACGCCCCTGCGCACCCGCTCTCCCGCGTGGGGGCACGCCGGCCGGTGCTCGACAGGCTGCTCGGCTTGGTGATCACGGTGTTGGGGGCGGTGGCGCTGGTCAACGGTGGGCGCCTCCTACTGAGTGGCCTCTCCTGACACTTGTGCTCCGGCTCTACCTTGTGAGTCACGGTCGGCTCGGCCAGGTGGGCGCAGATGCAGATCATCGAGCACAGCATCATCGGTACTCGCGCGGCGGTGGTGCGCCTCCGGCGTCCGGGCAGCCAGTTGCAGTTCGTACTCTTTCCCATGCTGCACGTGGCGAGCCCGCAGTTCTACGCGGCGGTCACCGAGCGGCTGCGGCAGTGTGACGTGCTCGTCGTCGAGGGGGTCAGCGGACGATCCGTCCTCGGCTGGGCGGTCACGCTCACGTACCGGGTCATGCCCGCCAACAAGCGCTCCGGCCTGGTGGTCGATTCCATCCCGTACCGGTCGCTGGGCATCGAGGTGATCAACCCGGACGTGACGACCGCGGAGTTCGCCCAGGACTGGCGCACCATGCCACTGCGCCACCGGCTCCTCATGTGGTGTGCCATTCCGTTCGTGGTGGTCGCCCAGTTCTTCGGCGGCCGGAAGGCGCTGCTCTCACCGAAGGTGGAGGTGAACGACCTGCCAGGACCCCAGGACGAGGAGTACGCCGACGACGAGTTCACCGAGCAGATCGAGCGCACGCTCGGCGGCACCCGGGACGAGCGGCTGCTCGCCGCCCTCTCCGAACTCATCCGTACGCGCGCCGCGGAGCCGATCGACGTGGCCATCGTCTACGGTGCCGGTCACGTGCCGGCGATCCTCCGTGGACTTTCGGACCGGCACGGCTACCGCCCGAGGACGGGCGAGTGGCTCACAGTCCTGGAGGCCTGACATCCGACCAGAGGTCAGCCGGCGGTGTCGCGTACCGCCTCGGCGAAGACCTCGGAGCGGTGCTCGAAGTTACGGAACCGGCCGTAGCTCGGCGCGGCGGGCGAGAGCAGCACCACGCCGCCGACCGGGGTCAGCTCCCGGGCCAGCCGGACCGCGTCCACCAGATCGTCGACCGTCTCGGTCCGCACCTTCGGCAGCCCGGCGAGCGCCTCGACGATCCGACGGCCGCTGTCCGGAATTCCGATGACGGTGATCTCGCGCTCGGCCAGGTGCTCCCGCAGCGGGCTGTAGTCCAGCCCACGGTCGGTGCCGCCGACGATCACGGTGAGCGGCCGTCCCTCGTACGCGTCGATGGCGTGCATGGCGGCGTACGGGCTGGTGGCGAGGGTGTCGTCGACGAAGGTGAGCCCGGACGGGTCGACGATCTCGGTGAGCCGGTGGGCCAGTCCCTGGAACCCGGCGACCGCCACGGCGAGCGTGTCCTTACCGGCGACGACGTCCACTCCGAGCGCGTCCAGCACGGCGAGCGCGACGCAGAGGTTGCCCTCGTTGTGCCGACCGACCAGTGGCAGCACGGCGCGCGGGAAGAGCGGCTGGTCGCGGAGGTGGAACCAGGGCGCGCCGTCCGAGCCGGTGGCCACGTGCGCGGTGTCGGGCAGGCCGGCGCGGACGGCTGCCCGGTCGCCCAGTTCGAGTGCGAGCCGCGGGTCGTTGCCGTTGACCACCACGGTCCGCGGCCCGTACGCGAGCAGGTTGAGCTTGTCCCGGTAGTACTCGGCCTCACCGCCGTGGGCGTCGAGATGCTCGGGGAAGAGCGCGGTGACCACCGCCACCCGGGGCGAGTCCGCCAGGTCGCTGCACTGGTAGCTGGAGAGCTCCAGCACGTAGAGGTCGGCCTCGGGCAGGTCCAACGTGGGCACGCCGATGTTGCCGCCGAAGATGTTCGGCCGGTCCACCGCGTTCAGCAGGTGGCTGATCAGGCTCGACGTGGTGCTCTTGCCCTTGCTGCCGGTGACCCCGACGGTCCGGTCGGCGTGGTCGGCCATCCAGAGCGCGGTGCCCTGGGTGATGGTGACGCCCTGGCGGCGCAGCTCGACCAGCCACGGGTGGGTCTGCGGCACGCCCGGCGAGCGGACCACCACATCGGCGGCGGCGAGCCGGGCGAAAGCCTCCTCGCCGGTGACGAGCGGGGCGGCCTCGGCCAGCGGCCCGTCCCACGGCAGCGAGAGGAAGTTGGCGCTGTCGTCGACGGCGACCAGCTCGGCCGGGCCGTGTGCGGCGATCGCGGTCACCGCCGCCCGACCCTCCCGGCCGGTCCCCCAGACGGCGACGGAACGTCCGCGCAGGTCAGACAAGCGCACAGGTGATCTCCTCCGGGTTTCGGCGGTACCGGACGGTCCGGGTGTCGCGGTGCGGGTCCGGCACAGCCGGGCACGGCCGGACGAACCAGGGCCTAGTATGGCGTGTGCGCTACGAGCAACTGCGGCGGATGGACGCCTTCGGATTCCCGTCCTACTCGATCGACCTCTCCACCGGTGAGGCGTTGTTCGACTACGCTCTGACAGGTCCTGCCGGTGAGCAGCGGTTCACCGAGGCGATCACGTTTCCGCTCCCGGAGGCGCCGCCTTCCGACGAGGCGGTCGCTGCCCTCGGTCGGGTGCTCGAACTGCTGCACGTCATCGCCGGAGTCAGCTACTACAAGACCGCCGCGCCCGGCCGGCTGGTGCTGCCGGCTCCGCTCGGGCCGGCCGCCGCCGAGCTGGTCACGGCCGTCTACACCAAGGGCCTCGGGGAGTACGCGTACCGCAACCAGTTGCCGCATGTGCTCCAGCTCACGCCGGAGATCCCGGACGGCTCCGTCAAGCCCCTGGCGCCACTGGACAACTCCGACCGGCGGCCGCTGTCGGCGGTCGGCGGCGGCAAGGACTCGATCGTCAGCCTGGAGGCGCTACGGCGCGCCGGCTTCGACCCGGTGCCGTTCTCGGTCAACCCGAACCACGTGATCGTCTCGGTGAACGAGGCGTCGGGGCTCGCGCCGCTGGCCGCCCGCCGCCGGATCGACCCGGTGCTGTTCGACCTGAACGCCGCCGGCGCCCGCAACGGACACATCCCGGTCACCGCGATCAACTCGCTGATCGCGGTCGCGACGTCGGTGCTGCACGGGCTGGGGCCGGTGGTGATGTCCAACGAGCGCTCCGCGTCCGACCCGAACCTGATCTGGGACGGTCACGAGATCAACCACCAGTGGTCCAAGGGGGTCGAGGCCGAGGGGCTGCTGCGCGCCGCGCTCACCGAGCACGCCGGACTCGCCGAGCCCTACTTCTCCCTGCTACGGCCTCTGTCGGAGCTGCACATCGCCCGGCTCTTCGCCGGCATCGACCGTTACGACGACGTGGTGACCAGCTGCAACGCGGCGTTCAAGCTGCGTGACCCGAGCGACCGTTGGTGCCGGGACTGCCCGAAGTGCCGATTCGTCTTCCTGGCGCTCGCCCCGTTCATGCCCCGGGAACGGGTCACCCACATCTTCGGCGGCGACCTGCTCGCCGACGAGGCGCAGATCCCCGGCTACCGGGAGCTGCTCGGGGTGGACGGGCACAAGCCGTTCGAGTGCGTCGGCGAGGTGGAGGAGTCGGTGGTGGCGTTGGGCCTGCTCGCCGAGCAGGAGCAGTGGCGCGACGCCCCGGTCGTACGCGCCCTGGTGGACGCCGTACCCGACACGGCCTGGTCGGTGGTCGCCACCTCGGACGTCTTCACCCCCGGCGGTGGCCCCAACCACGTCCCCCCGGCCTACGCAAAGGCCCTGACCACCCTCTCCTAACCCTCTCCCTCCCCGCCCCCGTATCGCCCCGGTGCGCCCCCGATCGCCCCGGTGGCGGGTGGGCCCGGGGCCGGGTGGGGTGGGGTGGGTTAGGGGGTGCGGATGGCGTCCAGGGCCAGCAGGGCGACGTGCAGGCTCAGGCAGGCTTCGACGGAGTCCAGGTCGACGTCGAGGATGCGCCCGATGCGGGCCAGCCGCTCGTAGAAGGCCGGCCTGGACAGGTGCGCCGCGGCGGCCGCCGCCGACTTGTTCCGGCCCTGTTCGAGGTACGCGCGTAGCGTGTCGAGCAACTGCTCCCGCGGGTGCTGCGCGTCGTACCCGAGCAGCGGGCCGAGTTCCCGCTCAACGAAGGTCTGCACCCGCGGCTCGTCGCGGAGCAGGTGCAGCAGCCCGGCGAGCCCGACGTGCGGCAGCCGAAAGATGGGCAGGTCACGACGGTCCCGCCGGGCCGCGTCGGCGATCTGCCGCGCCTCGATGAGTGAGCGTCGAGCCTCCCGGAGCCCACCCACCCCCGAGCCGGCCGCAATGATCACCGGAGACGGCGGAACCGGGACCGACGCGCGAACGCCCTGCCGGGGCAGGTCGCCCCGGGACGGCGCGTCGATCCGGGACGCCGCCTCCGACCGGGTGGCATCGCTCCGGCCCGGCGCGTCGGCACGGGCCGTACCGTCCTGGCGGGTCGCGGTCGATCCGTCGAGCCGGGCCCGGCGCAGCGCGGCGGCGAACGCGCCCAGCGCCCGCTCCTCGGCGGCGGCGTCCGGCAGGGCGACCAGCGCGCCGACCGCGTGGTCGTCGACCGCGCTGGACAGGGCAGCGAGCCGTGCCTCGCGCAGCGCGTGCTCCACCGCCTCGGCGAGGTCGCGCAACCGCGCCGGCGGCGTCGCCGGACCTGGTTCACCACCCGGGGTGCTGTCCCCCGCCGGGCCGTCGGCCCGGAACCGGATCATGATGCCGACCAGGTGTCTGCGGTCCAGCGTCACACCGAGCGCCTTGGCCCGCAGCGCCACCTCATCCACCGGCCAGGAGTGGTCGAGGAGCGCCGTGAGCAGCGTGCGATGCATCTGCCGTTCCAGCCCTTCGGCGTCCCGGCGGATCAACCGGCCCAAAGCCAGTGTGGAGGCGGCCCGCTCGACCAGGATCGTGAGCCGGGTCGGCGGGACGATCTGCGGCGACCGGCGCCCGAGGTGGGTGTCCGGGCCTGCGGCGGGCCTACGCGGGCGTACGGCGGCGGGGTCACCCCCGGCCGGCCAGCGCAACAGCAGACGGCCCCAGTCCTGCCCGCGGGCCCCGACCTCGGTGACCAGCCAGCCGCTGTCCGCGTCGTACGCGGTCCGCCCGGCCGGCCGGATCCGCCGCGAGTGCTGCTCCCAGCCGTCGAGCAGCAGCTCGGCGCTCTCCCCCGCCGGGTCGTACGCGAGCACCTGCCGGGAAAGGTTCTCCAGCACCACCGGGCAGCCGGAGAGCTCCGCCGCCTGCCGGATCACCTCGCCCGGCCCGGCGCCCTCGACCGACAGCTCGGTGAACCGCTGGTGGATCTCCTCGGTGGCCCGCAGCTCGGTGAGCTGGGCATCCACGATCAGCCCGTGCACCGCTTCCGTGATCCGCACGAACGGGGTGGCCCGCCGCAGCTCCGCCAGGGGCAGTCCGCGGCGTTCGGCGGCGGCCGCCATCACCCGGGGCACCCCGCTGACGTACCGGCGGCCCAGCTCGACGACCAGGCCGGACACGCCCACGTCGGCCAGGTCGCCGATGAACGCGCGCAGGCCCGCGTCGTCGGCGGGCAGGCCGATCCCGGTGGTGAGCACCAGTTCACCGCCGCCGAGCAGGGAAGCGATGTCCGGCACCTCGGCCGCGTGCACCCAACGGACCAGCCGGTCGAGTCCGGCCTCGCCCGCCACCAGGCGCGGCGCGCCGTGGCGGACCGGGTCGAGGGCGAGAACCTCACGGACGGTAGGGAACACGGGCGTCACGCTACCGTCCGTGACTCCCGTGGCGGAAACCGGCGCGGCCGCCCCGGCCCGATTCGGGCACGGCCGGCCGAAGACCGGGCAGCTTACGGGTGCCCGCGGGGGCACACTCGGTTTGTTTCGGACCGATCCGGGTTCGGGTCGGAGGCCGCGCGGTAGCGACAGCGCGTAGCCCAGCCAGGAAGCGCCTACCGAAACCTCGGGGAGCGGACGACAACCCGTCCGGGCGGGCGGGCCGGCGGTCTACCGCTGCAGTCCGAGGTAGCTCCAGCGCACGCCCGCCCGGCCGTGCGGATCCTCCAGTTCGCTGGAGTGCACGACAGTCAGCCCGTGGCCGGCGGCCGACTCGATCGTCTCCGACGCCGAGACCTCGAACATGCGTCGGCCCGCCGGAATGGGCCCGTGCCGTAGCGACAGCACCACGCGGCCACCCGGGACGAGCATGCCTGCCAGCGTTCCCGTGGCGAGTGATCGCGGCGGTGCGTCCAGATGCATCCGGACCGCCGTCAGCAGGATCGGGTCAAACGGCCGGTCGCGTCCTCAGCTCGGGCAACGCGTCGTCGAACCACTCGACGGCGCGGTCGGCGTGGATCCGCTGGCCGCGCCGATGAAGTCCCGCGACCGGCTCGGCCGCGAAGACGCGATGTCCCAGGCCGGCGAGCGCGGCCGCGTCGCGCCCGCTGCCCGCGCCGATGTCCAGAACCGTACTGGGGCGGGAGGGGAACAGGTGGAGCATGTCGCGGTGGACCTCCGCGAACGACACGCTCTCGTACTGGTCGGCGAGCGCATCGGCGGCTTCGGCGTAACCGGCGGTACTGGCGAGGCCACCAAGATCAAGCACGCGCGGAGATTACGCCCGCCGCTACAGCGGGTCCTCGCGGCCCAGTTCCCAGAACGCCACCGCCGCGGCGGCGGCGACGTTCAAGGAGTCCACCCCACGGCGCATCGGGAGTACCACCCGCACGTCGCTGGCATTCTGCGCCGCCGCGGTCAGGCCAGGACCTTCCGCCCCCAGGAGCAGGGCCGCCCGCCGACGCTGCGCCGGCGTCAGCAGCTGGATCGGTACGGCGTCCGGGGCCGGCGTCATGGCGAGCACGGTGAAGCCGGCCTCCCGGATCTGGTCCAGGCCGGCGGGCCACTGCTCGAACTTGGCGTACGGCACCGCGAACACCTCACCCATGCTGACCCGCACGCTGCGCCGGTAGAGCGGGTCGGCGCAGGTCGGCGAGAGCAGCACCGCGTCGACACCCAGGGCGGCGGCACCCCTGAAGATCGCGCCGAGGTTGGTGTGGTTGTTCACGTCCTCGAGGATCACCACTCGGCGGGCCTCCGCGAGCACCTCGGCCACCGTGGGCAGCGGCCGGCGTCGGAAGGACGCGAGCACGCCCCGGTGTACGTGGAAGCCGGTGGCCTTCTCCAGCACGTCCTGGCTCGCCGCGTAGACCGGCGCCTCCCCGGTGTCCAGGTCGGCGAGCTGATCGACCCGCTTGGCGTCGACCAGGTACGACCGCGCCGGATAGCCCGCCCGCAGCGCCCTGCGCAGCACCAGCTCGCCCTCGGCGATGAACAGTCCGTGCGGGGGCTCCCAGCGGGTACGCAGCTCGACGTCGGTCAGCGCACGATAGTCGGCGATCCGCTCGTCGTCAGGGTCGGTGATCTCGTGAACGGGCACCCGACGATTCTGCCGGACGCGCGACCGACGATGCTCGTCAGGAATGCGCGCTGAGCCGGCCAACAGGTGGGCGCGACGTTGGGCAGTGGCGAGCAGGGCGCGGGCGGGAGCGCTGAGTTGATGGTCGGCCGACGCGGCGAGCGAAACCTGGAAGATCGGAGCGTGCTGCCGGATCGGGATGAGCCGAACGTTCGCCCCCGGCTCCAGCACCAGCGGCGGCGTGATCGCCACGGCCAGCCGGCACCGCACGAGATCGACGAGACTGCCGACGTCGGCGACCTCGTACCGGACGACGCGCTCGAGCCCGAGAGCCGCGAACGCCCGGTCCGTCGCGATGCGGCTCCCCCAGCCTTCCGGGCCGTCGGCGAAGGTCTCGTCGGTCAACTCGCACAGCTCGACGTCGGAACGCCCGGCGAACCGGTGGTCGGGGGCGCAGCAGAGCTGCATGACCTGGGTGTCGATCGGAGTAAGGTGCAGGCCGCCGGCGTCCGGGCGGGGCAACGCGAGGTAGGCCAGGTCCAGCCGGCCGCTGCGGAGGTCGGCGGCGTGCTGCTGGCTCGGCCCGACCTGCAGCTCGACTCTGACGTCGGGGTATTCGTCCCGGAAGTCGGCGAGCAGCTGCGCCACGTTGACCGCGGGAGCGCGCTGCGCCAGCATCACGCCGAGTCGCACGGTTCCGCGCAGGCCGCCCCGGAGCTGGTCGACGACCTCGCGCAGTCCGTCTGCGGCGGCGAGCGTACGTCGCGCCTCCGGCAGCAGCACCCGCCCGGCGCAGGTCAGCTCGACCCGGTGCGTCGTCCGCTCGAAGAGGGTGACACCGAGTTCACGTTCGAGGTTGCGGACGGTGGCCGAGACCGCCGACTGCACCACCCGCAACCGGTCGGCGGCCTTGGTGAAGCTACCCTCCTCGGCCACGGTCGCGAAGGTGACCAGGTGCCGGAGTTCCATGTCGCCTGTTTATCACTCGAGAAGATGATCGATAGCAGCAATCGTCGTCGCGGATGGCGACCACCACAGGACAGGATCGGCGGGAGACGTACCACTGACCAACAGAATCGGATGATCTACCAGAAATGACCTCCGCAACGTTGGCTGCGCGGCCAGCAGCCTCCGCGAATCGCCACGGCATCGGCTTCTGGGCCATCGCGTTCGCCTACCTCGCGGTGATGGCGCTGGGCACCATACCCTCGCCGCTGTACCCGATCTACCAGCAGCGGGACGGCTTCTCGACGTTCACCATCACCATCGTCTTCGCCGCGTACGCCGCTGGTGTGGTGGTCAGCCTCTTCCTCGCTGGGCACGTATCGGACTGGCACGGACGGCGACGGATCCTCGTCCCCGCACTGGTGCTCAGCCTGGCCAGCGCAGCGGTCTTCCTGCTCTGGCCGGAGCTGCCCGGCCTGCTCGTGGCCCGGGTGCTCAACGGGCTCTCCGTCGGTGTGGCAACCGCCACCGCGACCGCCTGGCTGGCCGAACTGCACGCCGCCCACCGCCCACACGCCGGGCCGCGCCGGGCCCAGGTGGTGGCCATCGCCGTGAACCTGGGTGGACTCGGCATCGGCACGCTGCTCGCCGGTCTGCTCGCCGAGTGGGCGCCGAACCCGCTGCGGCTGCCCTACGTGGTCATCCTGGTGGCGCTCGCGCTGGCGCTGGTCGGCGTGCTGCTCTCACCGGACGCGCGGTCGCTGCCGGACCCGAGGCCCCGGTACCGTCCGCAGCGGGTGGCCGTGCCCGCCGCCGCCCGTCCGCGCTACTACGCCGCGGCGGCCGGCGCGTTCCTCGCCTTCGGCGGTCTGGGCCTGTTCACCGGCCTGACCAGCACCTTCCTGGCCGTCATCATGCACCACCCGTCCCGCGCGCTGGCCGGGGTGAGCATCTTCCTGATCTGCGCAGCGGGTGCGGTGATGCAGATCGCCACGCCGGGCTGGTCGCTGCGCCGGAGCGTCGCGGTCGGGATGGTGCTCCTGGTGGGCGGCTTGATCCTGGCGGTCGTGGCCGCCTGGCTCGACACCCCCAACCTCGCGTTGTTCATCGTCGGTGCGGTGGTCAGCGGCGCCGGCGCTGGTCTCATCTTCAAGGGGGTGCTCGGCACCACCGCCGCCATCTCCACCCCCGAAGGGCGGGCCGAGGCCCTCGCCGGCATCTTCCTCTCCGGCTACCTGGGCCTGTCGATCCCAGTGATCGGCCTCGGAATCGCCCTGCGTCAGGTCGGCCCGCGTGCCGGTCTGCTCGGCTTCGCCGTCTTCATCACGCTCGGCATCGTCGGCGCCGCCCGCTGGCTGCTCGGGGACTCCGACCGGTCCGGCTCGGCGCGGCCGACGGCCGCCGGGCGTCGCGGCTGACGACGTCCCGCCACAACGGGACGGCACGATCGAGAGGATGGACGTGAGCGAATCGAGCGCCGCCGGGACGGGCTACATCCACGGCTACGCGGCGGCAGAGCAGCAGCGCCTGATACGGCAGGCCGAGATCTGGAAGGACCGACTCATCCTGGACGGCACGGTTCTGGCCGGCGGAACCCGCCTGCTCGAGGTGGGCTGCGGTGCGGGCGCGGTGCTGCGCATCCTGGGCGAGTCGTTCCCGGACGTACACCTCAACGGCATCGACAACTCGCCCGCCCAGATCGAGTTCGCTCGCGACCATCTCGCGGCCCATGGCGTACGCGCGGACCTCAACGTGGCCGACGCCCGCAACCTCCCGTACGAGACCGCCTCGTTCGACCACGTCTGGATGATGTGGGTGCTGGAACACATGACGGAGGACGACGCGAAGGCAGCCCTCCGCGAGGCGCGAAGGGTCCTCGCGCCCGGCGGAAGGATCACCGTGATCGAGGCCGACTACGCGACCATCAAGGTGGGGCCGTCGACTCCCGCGGTGACGTCGGTGCTCTCGGCGGTGGTGGCAGCGATGCGCGCGTTCGGGCAGAGCGACGCGGGTATGCAACTGTGGGGTTGGTTGGATGAGGTCGGTTTCTCGGACATCGATCCCGGCGAGCGCCTGCTGACGTTCCGAGGCACCGAGATGACCGGGATAGCCCACTATTTCGCCGATGCGGTGGAGGCCACGATCAACAATCCGGCGCTGTCCAGCGCCGAAGAAGCGATCCTTCGCCAGGGCGTGCGGGAGCTACGGGGACCCGGGCCCGGATCGTGGCTGCGTGCCGTGGTCCACAAGGCGCAGGCCTCGGCAGGTTCTCGGGACTGACGCCGGTCCCGCCGACGGGAACAGCACGGCACGACTTCACCGCGCGCTGGTCACGGCCGCGCCGGTGCGCGCGGATCGCTCCGCCCGCACCGGCGTGCTCGCCGCACTCACGCGGCGCGCTGGTAGCTGAGCAGCACCGAGCGGGAGTCGAAGGTACGGGTCTCCGTCAGCCGCAACCCGAGCCGCTCGGCGTCGAGGAAGACCGGTTGGCCACCGCCGAGCACCACCGGGTGTACGACGATCTGGTACTCGTCGACCAGGCCGAGCGCGGTCAGCGCCGACGCGAGCTTCGAACCGCCGGTGAGCAGCAGGTCCCCACCCGGCTCCTCCTTGAGCGCCGTGATCTCGGCCGCCAGGTCGCCCCGGCCGACCACGCGTTCGCCCTCGGCCACCTCGGTGAGCGTCCGGGAGACCACGACGTGCGGGGTCTTCCGCCAGACGGGGGCGAAGGCGAGGTCGTGCGGGTGCTTCGAGATCGACTCCACCCGGGGCCAGTAGGACGACATCAGCTCCCAGACCTTGCGGCCGTAGAGGAAGGCGCCGGACCGCGTGCAGAGCCGCATGGAGTACGCCGAGAGCTCCGGCCCCATCTCCGGCCAGTCGAACTCGCCGTTCGGGCCCTGGATGTAGCCGTCGACGGACTGGTGCACCCAGTAGACGATCTTGCGCATGGCGATTGCTCCTCCGGTGCGGTACGCCCCCACTGGGCGTCCCTCACCCGATCGTCGGAGCCGACCGACTGGATCCGACACGACGGCCCGGACAATCCCCAAGATTTTTTTGGGAGCTGTGTGAAGGACACGGCGCGCCGGTCAGCCGCGGCGGCCCAACAGGCGACCCAGCAACGACCGGTCGTCGGCGGGGCCACGCTGGTCGTTCGGGCGTGGCTGCACCTGCGGCCGTTCCACCGGCCGACGTGGGTCACCGACCAGTGCATGGCTGGGAGCCGCGAAAGCCTTCTCCGGCTCTCCCTTGACGGCGGTCGCGATCACCTGGGCCACCGCGTCGATCACCCTGGTCTGCACCGCCGACCCGACCGAGTTGGTCGGGTCGTCCGGGTTGGCGGCGATGCCCGCGACAGCGACCTGCGGGGTGAAGCCCACGAAGGTCTCGGTCGCGTTCTCCTCCGAGCTACCCGTCTTGCCGGCGACCGGGCGGCCGGCGAGGATCCCGTTCACAGCGGTGGCCGTACCACCGTTGCACTGCCCGAACGCCGACTGCTGGCCGACCGGGCAACGCGCGGCGTCCGTCGCGGCCCGGGCCACGTCGGCGTCCAGCACCCGCTTGCAGGACGGATCGGCGACCGCGACCTTGGTGCCGTTCGGCGCGGTCACCGAGTTGACCGGCAGTGGCTTGCAGTACATGCCCTCCGAAGCCACCGTGGCGTACGCGTTGGCCAGGTCGAGCGGGGTGGTCGCGGCGACGCCGAGGGTAAAGGACCCCCAGTTGGCCGCGTTGTCCTTGGCGAACTTGGCGTCCGCGTCGGCCCGGAAGGTGATGCCGAGCCGCTGCGCCATCTCGACAACCTTGTCCTGCCCGACCTGCTCGGCCAGCCACACGAAGTACGTGTTGACCGAGCGGCCGAAGCCGTCCCACATCATCCGGTAGCCGTCCATGAAGGCCGGGTTGGCGTTGGCCGGGCACCAGTGGCCGCCGCAGTTGCCCGGCCCGTTGTCCGGGTAGCGGGTGGGCAGCTTCGCGGGCGCGTCGAAACCGGTGGAGAGTGTCTTGCCCGACTCCAGCGCGGCGAGCATCGTGAAGAGCTTGAACGTCGACCCGGCCTGGTAGCCGTCGACGCCACCCCCGCCGGAGATCAGCGGGTTGACGGTGTTCGGGTAGTTCTCCTGCCCCTTCGGGTTCGCGGCGAGGCTGTAGTGCCGGTTGACCGCCATCGCCAGCACCCGACCGGTGCCCGGCTCGACCGCGGCGATCGGCAGCGCGTTCTTGTTGTCGTACCCGTACACCTCGGTGGCCTGCTTCTGGGCGGCCGACTGGATCTTCGGGTCGAGCGAGGTGACGACGGTGTAGCCGCCCCGGCGCAGCGCCTGCTCCCGCTCCTCGGTGGTCGCACCGAACGCCGGCTGGGTCAGCCACCAGCGGCGCAGGTAGTCGCAGAAGAAGCCCCAGTCGTCGTGCCCCGGCGCGGTCGCCGTGCAGCCGTTGGCCTGGGCGGTCGGGTGCAGGACGAGCTTCTCGGCCTTGGCCTGGGCCGCCTGCGTGGCCGTGATCGCCCCGGTCTGCACCATCGAGTCGAGTACGTACGAGCGGCGCGCCAGCGCCTGGTCCTGGTCACCGTCGATCGGGCTGTACGCGTCCGGCGACTGCACGAGACCGGCGAGCAGAGCCGCCTCGGCGAGGGTCAGCTGCGCGGGCTCCTTGCCGAAGTACCGCTGGCTGGCGGCGGCGATGCCGTACGCCCCGGATCCGAAGTACGCGATGTTCAGGTACCGGTTGAGGATCTCGTCCTTACTGAGGGACTTCTCCAACGCCGAGGCGTACCGGATCTCCTGGATCTTGCGGCCCACGGTCGGGTCGGTGGCCGCCTGCCGCTCCTCCGCCGTGCGGGTCGGGTCCGTCTTCAGCACGTTGCGGACGTACTGCATAGTAAGCGTGGAGCCGCCCTGTTCGGTGCCGCCGCCCTTCACGTTCGCCACCACCGCACGGAACAGGCCGCGCAGATCGGCGCCGCCGTGCTCGTAGAACCGTCGGTCCTCGGCCGCCACGATCGCCTGCCGCATCACCGGGGCGATCTCCGACAGCGGGACGTCGGTGCGGTTCACGTCGTAGAACGTGGTGATCAACGTCTTGCCGTCGTTCGCGTAGATGTAGGAGCGCTGCGGGGTGGCCGGGGTACGCAGGGCGTCCGGTAGCGCGGCGTACGCCCCGAGCGCCGACCGGGTGACAAGCCCGAACAGCAGGTTGCCGGGGAGTACGGCCACCGCGAGGACAAGGCCGGCTAGCGCTCCGGCGAGGAGCACGGTGAACAGCCTCGAGAGCGGTGAACGGAGAGGGGCCATGGTCCCCAGGATTGCCACGAAAGCCATCAACCGACCACCCCGCGGGCCGGTTTGTCAGGAACTTCACCGCCCCTCCCCAGCAGCCTCCCACAATCAGCCGAAACCCCGCCCCCTCCCCCCGGCCCCCTCCCACCTCTCACCCCGGCCGACGCCGCGGGTGATCATGAAGTTGTTGCCCGCTCACCCGGCGTGTCCCCGCAATAACTTCATGATCATCGATCCGGAGCCAGCCCCGGAGCTGGAGCTGAGGGTGGGGTGGGGTGGGGTGGGGTGGGGTGGGTCAGGCCGGCGAGAGGGGGCCGCCGGGAGTGGCCGGGGGCGGGGTCGCGGTGGCGACGCTCGCCGAGGCGGCGTCACGGACGATCTCGCGCGGCACGAGCCGGCCCGAGCGGTACCCGATGCCGATTCCGGCAATCAGCACGAAGATCGCCCCGAACGTCTGCAATGAGCCGACCAGCGCGCCGCCGAGGCCGAGCAGCGGCGCGGCGATCATCAGCATCACCCCGTCGCCCATGCTGAACGCGCCGGACCGGGCCACCGCCCAGCCGGTGAGGAACCAGCCGACGCTGTAGCAGGTCGCCCCGACCAGCACCAGCATCCGGGCGGTGGTACCGAAAACGGGCGTCTGCTCCTCGAGTCCGGCGAACGGGAGCAGCAACACGGTGCCGGCGATGCTCACGAGCAGTCCCGCCGCGGCGGCCTTGCGGCTGCGGGTCGCGGCGAGGAGCCCGGTGAGGGCCAACAGGGCGAGCAGACCCAACCAGACCGCGGCCACCCAGCCGACCAGATAGAGCGGCCGACCGTCGGCCGGGTACGGATCGTTGCCCACCCCGCCGTCGCTGGCCATCGCGACCGCGCCGTACAAGACGGCGTACGCGGGCAGCAGCCACACCGCGGCGCGGGCGAACCGGCGTACCGACCAGGCCCAGCTCGCGTTGGTCGCCGGCCCCGCCGAGGTCGGCTCACCGACGAAGGGCAGTACCCCGAACCCACCGCCCGTACGCCGGGTGCCGAGCGGTCCGGTCGGGTCGTGTGCTCCGCTCACCGGGGCCGACGACCATATCCGCTTCGCCGGATCATTCATGCGTCACCTCGCTCCTCACGAGCGGTGCGGAACGCCGGGGCGCCCCGATGCCTGGTCACCACCCGTCCTCCGACCGATCGTGGCAGCGTTCCGAGCAGGAATGAGGAGCTTTCGCGTTATTCCCAACCCGCCGCCCCAACGCCACAACAATCGGCCCCCTCGCCGGCCCGGGCGCGGCCCGTCCGGGGATCGGAACGCGGAGAGGCCCACGCCAGGAACCGCGCCTGGGCCGGACACGGGGTTGACGCCGGACACGGGGTTGAGGTCGGACACGGAAGGTCGTGCGGAAGCGGCGGCCCGCGCAACGGCGACCAAGCCCGGAT